>JAGHIA010000037.1 GCA_017887445.1 Fusicatenibacter sp. | reverse complement strand
GGAGACGTTCCGGCCGGGGACCGGCGCAATTCACCAGGAAATCTTTATGATTTCCCGGTTCAGTGCGCCTCAGATTCCGTGCTGGCAGCACGGAATCTGCCCCGGCCGGAACGTCTCCGGGGCGTTAAGATTTTCTCGCGCTCCCACAGATGCCCGCCCCACGCCATGCCGCCTGCTTTGCCGCGCTTTCTGGGGTTGGCTGCGGAGGATTGAATGCGGAAGGGTGTTTGCGTGACCGAATTGTAACTGGTCGGCGCTGCGGAATTATAGTCCGCTTTGCGCCGCATAGGAAACAGTGTTTCATGTAATTTTGCGTTGCAGGCCGCGGGATTTTCACACGTTCTGTGCGAAACTCCCGGGGCCTGCAGTGCGAAACTGTATGAAATGCAGTTTCTGTGCATGGCGAAGCGTGTAATCGTTCAGCAACGTTGAACGATTACACCGGATTTGCACAGTGGAACGGTTATTTCTTGCTTTGCGTCTGAAAATAGCTTAGAATATATAAGCATACAGAATCTACTGTAACGCACATTTTGCAGAAAGCAATTTTCAAATACACTCTGGTACACTGTATATGAAACAGCTGGTCAGATGACGCAGGATTTTTTTGAGTGTGAATATTCAAACGAGTGTGCATATTCAAAGTAACAGTTCAGCGCTGCTGAAGATTACATGCTTCGCAATGCACAGAAACTGTATTTCATGCAGTTTCGCGCTGCAGATCTCAGGATTTTCGCACATTCTGTGCGCAAACACCTCGTGGGATAGCGGCAGGCTGAACTGTTACTACCCAAATGCTCTTCGGGGATAGATCGTGTCATAAATCGTAAGATGTGGTGTGGAAAGGATTTTTTATGAAAAGTATCATTGAGGATATTAAGAATCAGGAGTATAAGAAGGCGTATCTTTTTTATGGGGATGAAGCGTATCTGAAGCAGCAGTATAAGCACCGGCTGGTCCAGGCTTTGGTTCCTGAGGGGGATACGATGAATTTTTCCCGTTTTGAGGGGAAGGGGATCAACGTGCGTGAGGTGATCGATCTGGCGGAAACGATGCCTTTTTTTGCAGACCGCCGGGTGATCCTCATGGAAAATACGGGGTTTTTCAAAAATAAATCGGAGGAACTGGCGGACTATATGGCTTCGCTGCCGGATCATATCTGTTTTCTTTTTGTGGAGGACGAGGTGGACAAGCGAAACCGTATGTACAAGGCGGTGCAGAAGCATGGGCGTGCGGTGGAGTTCTCCACTCAGGATGAAAAGACGCTGATGACCTGGATCCTTGGTATTCTGAAGCGCGAGAATAAGAAGATCACCCGCCCGGATATGGAGCTTTTTCTTGAAAAAACCGGAACGGATATGGGAAATATCGAGAAGGAGCTGGATAAGCTTCTTTCTTATACGATGGGACGTGATGTCATCACAGCATGCGATATCGAGGCTGTGTGTACCACACAGATCACAAACCGGATTTTTGATATGATCCGGGCCGTGACCGAAAAGCGGCAGAGACGGGCGCTGGATCTGTACTACGATCTGCTTTCGCTGAAAGAGCCGCCCATGCGGATCCTTTTTCTTTTGGCCAGACAATTCAACCTGCTTCTCCAGGTGAAAGAACTGGCCGCCGAAGGCTGCGATCAGGCCACCATCGCAAAGCGTACCGGACTCCAAAGCTTTGTGGTGAGAAATTATCTGCCCATGGCAAGAAGGTATGAACGGGAGGCGCTGAAAAAAGCGGTGGAGGATTGCGTGGACACCGAGGAAGCGGTAAAGACCGGACGTCTGACGGATATAATGAGCGTGGAGCTTTTGATCATCCGTTATAGTTCCTGAAAAACCCATAAAAACACCCGGCTACATGACGGTATAGCCGGGTGTTTTTATGGATCTATTTATGATTTATGCGATTGAGTTTACAGCTTTGCTCAGGCGGGAAATTTTTCTCGCAGCGTTGTTCTTGTGGTAAACGCCTTTAGAAGCAGCCTTGCTGATGGTGGAAATCGCATCAGTCAGAGCGGTATTCGCTGCTGCTTTATCATTTGCGGAAACTGCAGCCTCTACTTTCTTCATGGATGTCTTAACTGCGGAACGGATTGATTTGTTGCGCGCAGCCTTTGTCTGATTTACAAGGATTCTTTTCTTTGCGGATTTAATGTTAGCCAAACTGTACACCTCCAAACTTAATTTTCATTTCATCTTTTTATTCTGTGAGTTCAATGTTCCGGGAACAGACACGGGCGCTCCTTCGAAACATGCTTTATTATTTTATGATATCCCGGGGAGTTTGTCAAGTGATTTTACCAATTTTTCAAAAGAAATGGTAACAGTTCAGCCAGCTGAAAAGTTAAAAAAACTGTAATCTTGCGGTCTGCACAAGATCCGATACTGTGTCCACGAAAGAAGCGGCAAAAATTTTCCACTCACTGCGTGGAAAATCCAATCCACGCTCACGGCATCCTCACTTTCGTCGCCCGAAATCCCCGGATCGTATAGGCGTACCCATCCGTCACGCAGGTAAGCGCTCCTGTGTCCGCGGTAACGTAAATATCCGCCGCCGCGGCCTCCAGCCTTTCCAGCAGCTCCTGATGAGGATGCCCGTAACGGCTGGACGCCGAACAGGAGATCACAGCTGCCCTTGGGCGGACAATAGAGAGAAATTCCTCCGGCGTGGAATTTTTTGAGCCATGGTGGGCGGTTTTCAGATATTCGTAGTCCTGGGGCCTTTCCTGCAGCAGCTCCTGAAGCTTTTCCTCCCCCTCTCCCTGGACATCCCCCGTGAGAAGGGCGTCAAACTCCCGGTAGCTAAGAGACAGAACCAGGCTCCCGGCGTTGGGCTCGCTTTGATAATCCTCCTCATCCGGATGCAGTACCTCCATGGACAGTTCTCCGGCCGTTACACGGTCGCCCTTTTTCAGATAGGTGACCACCGTTCCCGTCTTTCCGGCCAACTGCTCCAGTTCCCGGGCACAATCGCCGTCTTTCATCCACAAGGGCAGAAACAGACGGCAGATGTTCAGCGCCGTTTGCCCCTCCGCGGACAGTTCCAGCAGCTCCCGGACACCGTTGACATGGTCCGCGTCGGAATGGGTCACGAAAATCCCATCCAGCGTACCGATTCCCTGGTTTTTCAGATACGGCAGGATCCTGTAAGTTCCCACATTTTTTTCATCTGTACTGCCTCCGTCGATCAGCCAGGCGGTACCTCCGCCGCTGCGCACCACCAGAGAATCTCCCTGTCCCACATCCAGCGCGGTGACCGACAGCGGCGGATTCTTCCGGAACAGCAGGCAGACCACTGCCGCCGCCAGCACCGTCCCGCACAGAAGCTTTCCCCGCCAGGTCCGCCATACCTTTGCCAAGGGCTTTTCGGCGTTCTCCTCCCGTGATGCCCAGGAAATCCCCCACAATACGGCAGCAAAAATCAGATAAAACACTGTGACCTGTGCCAGAGACGGCTGCCCGCAGATCCAGACAGCGCCCGGAATGTTGCCCACCAGCTCCATCACTGCTTCATACAGCCGAAGCAGCACAGAGGCCGGAAACAGCGCCAGCCGTCCCAGCGGAACCGAAATCAGTCCGAGACAGCAGCCAAGAATCCCAAATCCCATCACCCAGGCCATGGTAGGCAGGATCACCAGGTTGGGAAGCAATGACAGCAGCGGTATCTCATAAAAAAAGTAGGCCGTCAGCGGCAATGTGGTAAGCGTGATGGCAAAACACGACATGATATTTTCTTTCAGGCCTTCCCCCATATGCATCGCCTGCTTCTTTATCATGCTTTGCTCCTGTTCACGTTCTCTGGTCTTATCCGCCGTATTCTTTTTACTCTTTTTCCACACCGGCCACACCAGCGCGGCGCCGATGACGGCAATATAAGACAGAAGGAATCCGCTGTAGCTGAGATTTTCCGGCTGTCCGAGAAGGGTGATCACCGCCGCCAGGGCCAGAGCGCTCATGGAATCGTAGGTCCGCCCGATCAGGCCGCCGGTCACCATCACCACAAACATCAGAAACGCCCGCCGGGTAGCCACACCGCTGCCGGTAAATACGGTATAAACCGCCATTCCCGCGATGGACAGCACAGAGCTTACTGTCCGGTGGCAGCCGGTTTTCTGCAGCAGACGGAACAATCCCATCCCCAACATAGACAGATGCAGCCCGGAAATGCTGAGTACATGCAGCACGCCTCCCGTCTGATAAGCAGCCTTTACCTCCGAAGCCAGAAGCGTTTTGTCTCCAAGCAGCATTGCCGATAGGATGCCTGCCTGGGATTTTGGCAGCATGGCGGACAGATTCCCGGCGATCCGGCTTCTCAGCCGCTTCAGGCCCTCAGCGGCGCCTGGCCCGGCTTTTTCCACTGTGCGGATCTCATCTGCCCACATGGTATAAAAAACCCCTTTCGCCGCGTACCAGGAGGCCGTGTCAAACTGTCCCGGATTGGCCGGCGTTTCCGGTTTTTCCAGAATTCCTTCCGTCTCAATCTCGCTGCCGATGGTCAGCAGCTCTTCCTGTTGTGTGATCAGATATAATTTCTTAACTGGAATTTCGTTCTCCTGAACATGGAGAACACAAGATGTAATCAGATAACTTTTAGAATTGGTTTTAATCTCATAGTCCTGGACCTGTCCCCGGACCCGTACGGTTTCTTCTGACTGTGCCAGAGCTTCCAGCCGGCTGTTCTTTGGCTCCCCGAATACGGGGAGCCCGGACAGCCGCATCAGCCAGATTCCCAGTGCAAGTCCAAGACACACCAGGCACATCGGCCGTCGTTTCATTCGCTGTTTTCCTCCAGATATGACAGGTCTTTCTCATAGAATTGATTCAGTTTCATACTCTCCCGGAACGTCACGTCACTCTCGCCGCTGATGGACAGCTGCACCTTCTGTACCGGACAGTTGGTGGTGATCGAATTCACCAGCGCGTATACCGGTATTTCCTGGGCGACGCTTAAAGCTCCGTTCATAAACGTATCGTCAAGATTGATATAGGCGATATCATCCGATGTGGTGACGCTCAGGATATTTGTGCCTGACGGAAGCACCGCGTAATGCCCGGCCTCCGACGGCCCCTTTACCAGCTGCTCCACGACCACACGCTCCAGCGGCATGCTGGTACTGTAATACACCGACCGCGTTTCCGTCACCAGGTGGTCTCCGGTCTCATTGGCAAAATACAGCGTCAGCGTCGTGTACTGGTAATTGTTGATCTCCTTGCCCGCGTTCTCCACAAAGCTCTCCCGGGTCATGGGCCCGATGACATTTCCCGCGGAATCCTTCAGATCCCCCTGATCGGTGACGATCTGTACCCGGTCGACTCCGGAAACCTGGGTAAAACCCCGCACCAGGCCTGCGCGGACCAGCACATCCCGCGGACGGCTCATCTCCTCGTAAGGTCCCGTGAGCTTCAGTGTCAGCGTCCGGTCTGTCAGCGTGTAGTCCGCGATCTCCACATCTTTTGCCAGCAGACGCTGATAATCTTCCTCCTTTGGCGTCTCATTGAACCAGCGGACAAACTCCTGAATCAGTTCCCCGCCGTCTGTCTTTTCCGGCTCGCAGGCAGCTTCCACCACCTGTGTTCCGTCCAGAGACAGATAATACATCATATAATCTCCCGGCGTCTCCCCGTCTTCCTGCCGGCTGCAGCCGGCAAGAAGCAAAAGAGCCGCCAGGATTGAAAACACTCGTCTCATTTCATGCCTCCCAAGCATCAGATAGCAAACGGCTGTACGCCGCCCGGCGCGACACTCCTTTCCCATTTCCGCGCATACGCCGTTTCGGCAGTACGCCCTGCGGCAGCGCGTCACGCCAGATAGGTCAGCGGAATACGCACCGAGAACGTTGTACCCTCATTTTCCTTGCTGTAAACCTTGATCGCGCCCCGGTGCATGACGATCGCGCTTCTGGCGATGGCCAGGCCAAGTCCGGTTCCGCCGATCTCTCTGGAATGGGACTTGTCCACCCGGTAAAAACGCTCGAAAATATGGTCCACCGATTCCTTGGGGATCCCGATTCCGGAATCTGCCACCGTCACATAAAAATATTTGTGGTCCGCGTTCAGGGACACTCTCACCCATCCGCCCTCCACGTTGTATTTGATGGCGTTCTCCACCAGATTGGAGATCGCCAGCGTCAGCTTGGTCTCGTCCACCTCCGCATTCACCGGCCGGAAACTGTCAAGAATCAGCTCCACCTTCTTCGTGGCCGCGATGGGACGCAGCCGCTTCAGAATCAGCTCCAGCAAGTCGTTAATGTTCATGGACGTGATGTTCAGGTCCGCCGCTTTCTTGTCCATCTTCACCAGCGACAGCAGATCGGTGATGATCTGGTTTTCCCGGTCGATCTCCTCGGTGATATCCTGCATAAATTCCTTATACAGCTCCACCGGCACGTCCTCCTGGGCGTTCAGCGAATCCGCCAGAACCTTCATGGACGCCAGCGGCGTCTTCAGCTCATGGGACACGTTGGAGACAAACTCCTGGCGGGATTCGTCCAGGGTGCGCACACGGGCCAGCATTTTGTTGAAGGCGTCGGTGATCAGCTCCGTCTCCAGATAATCCGGCACGGAAATATTCTCGTCCAGATAACCGTCGGTGATATCCTCAATGGAGCGGGTAACCTTCTGGAACGGACGCACAAGGATGCCCGACAGAAAATATCCCAGCACCAGCACCAGCACCATGACAATCAGGAGCAGCATGGTACCCTTCTGCTCCAGAATCTGCATATTAGCCTTGATCTCATCGGTGGACACGCTGGCCAGCATAACCCCCAGCGTCTCCTTGTTCTCCTTGTCCTGGATCCGGATGGTCATCTCAATGTAGCTGCTGCGGGAATCATACCGGCTGGTATCTTTTCCATTGTAACTGTCGATTACCTCCTGGGAAATCATGGTCTTTCCCCTGTCCAGGTCATAGGTGTCTTTCACGATCTTAAAATCCTGGTCAATGATCAGAATCCGGCCGCCGTAAATATTGGTCAGGATACTCAGCTCCGCGTCAATCACCGTAGAACTCTGGTCCTGCAGGTAATTCTGCTGCACCATCTGGTCACAGATGATATCACACTGATTTTTTACCGTCATGCTGCGGACCATGACCGCACGGTCCTCGTAGCTGTCCACGATCCCGTTCTCCACCAGGATCATGGGCACGATACCGATGATCACCAGAATGACCGTTATGCGGAACCGCAGACTCCGCAGAAATTTCCATCTTCCCTTTTTCTTAAAATTAAGCCTGGAAATAATAACCCACTCCCCACTTTGTATGTACATATTTCGGTTCGCTCGGATTCGGCTCGATCTTTTCTCTCAGCCGCCGGATGTGAACATCCACGGTACGCACGTCTCCCGGATATTCGTATCCCCAGACAATGTTCAGCAGATTCTCCCGGCTGTACACCTTGTTTGGGTTGAACACCAGAAGCTCCAGCACATCGAACTCCTTGGCCGTTAAGTTGATCTCTCTGTCTCCCACGAACACACGGCGTCCCTCGCAGTCCAGCCGCAGATCGCCGGCCTGGACCACCTTCGCCTTCTCCTCTTTCTCCGCAGGTCTGGTGGTGCGGCGCATGATCGCCTTGATCCGCGCTTTGACTTCCAGAATGTTGAAGGGTTTCGTGATATAATCGTCCGCTCCGTACTCCAGCCCCAGGATCTTATCCATATCCTCGCCCTTTGCCGTGAGCATAATGATCGGAACGCTGGAAAATTCCCGGATCTGCTGGCACACCTGAATGCCGTCCATCTTCGGAAGCATAATATCCAGCAGGATCATATCGTACTCGCGCTCCCGCGCCATGTTCAGCGCTTCCTCGCCGTCGTACGCACAGTCCACTTCCATCCCGTCCTGCTCCAGACTAAAGCGGATTCCCTTCACGATCAGTTTCTCGTCGTCTACTACCAGCACCTTTTTCGCCATAACTCTCTCCTCATATCCTAACCATACAAAAACATATTACTGCCTGCAGCCGTTTCCATGGAACGGTTGTAACAGTTCTGCCTTGCTGGCTGTTACGCACATTTCCATGAAAACCCCTTAAACGGTAATTGAATCTTTTATCTTCTCAAACATCTTTTCCTTGATGCCGTCAATCTCCATAATTTCCTCGATTGACTGAAACTTTCCGTTTTTCTCCCGGTAGGCGATGATTGCCTTGGCGCGGCTTTCCCCGATTCCGGGAATCGTCATCAGTCCGGCCTCGTCTGCCGTGTTGAGATTGACTTTTCCCCCGGAGCTGTCCGCCGTTTCCCCAAAAGAGGCTCCTCCATCAGAGGCTCCTTCGGAGCCCTCCGGCAAAAGTCCCTCCCCGCTTTCCGCCTCCTCGACGGTCAGCACCGTGATCTGCTCGCCGTCGGACAACAGCCTGGCCTGGTTCAGCGCCCGCGGCTCCGCCGTCTCCAGCAGTCCGCCGGCCATAGCCACCGCCTCATAGACACGGCTCCCCTCGGGAAGCGTATACACACCGGGACTGACCACCGCGCCGCAGACATAAACCTGAATCACCGCCGCGGCCGCGCCGTCTCCGGAAACATCCAAAGCGCCGCTGCCGGAAGAAGGCGGAGAACCTTCCCCGGCGGACGGGGACTGTCCGCTGTCCACGGAGCCGGAAGACTGACCGGAAACGCCAGAAGCACCGGACGTTCCGGCATCCACAGAATCTTCTGCCTGATCTTTTTCCGCAGAATCCGTGTTCTGACCGGCGCCACCGTGTGCGGAACCCGAAATCGTCTCAGATTCGGAACCTTCGCCCTCTCCCTGGGAATCCGCAGCGCTTTCGGACACCGCCTGCGCTTCCTCATCCACAGAATAGGACACCTCGTCCTTCCCGCAGCCGCCAAGCAGCAGCAACACCACTGCCGCCAACACCGGAACTATGGAACATTTTCTATTGTTTTTCATCAGCATAACTCCTTTTCGCATTGTGCGTAAAGGTCCCTTGCGTATGCATAACTTATTTCCTATTGTAGCGGAGTTTTTTTGAAAATACAAGATTTTTTTCGTCCTCAGCCAGTACAAAAGGTAACAGTTCAGCCTGCCACTATTCCGCGAGGTGTTTTCGCACAGAATGTGCGAAAATCCCGAGGCCTGCAGCGCGAAACTGCATGAAATGCAGTTTCTGTGCATCGCGAAGCGTGTAATCCTTCAGCAAGGCTGAACTGTTACACAAAAAGTCCGTATTGTATTCCCCAAAAAACGGTCCGAAGCAGCCGTCCTGCCCCGAACCGTTTTCCTTCTTTTTACTTTTCCCATTTAAACAGCACAATACCAACGATGGCCACCAGCATCCCAAAAAATTTGCGCCACTCGAAGCTGGTCTTCTCCATCCCAAACAGGCCGAACAGCTCGATCAGCCACGCGGCGATCAGCTGAGCCACCACGATCAGCAGGGCCGCCTGCGCCGGCCCAAGGCTATTCATGCTCTGGATCACCGTAACGGTGATCGCCGCCCCGATGACGCCTCCCAGCAGCACATAGCGGGGCGTCACCTGGAACAACGCCGCAATCTCCTGTCTTCCTGTGAACAGCCACGCGGCGATACAGACGATCAGCGCCGTCAGCTGCACCCATCCGGCGGATACCCACAGACTTGTCTGCTTTGTCACCTGTGTGTTGAAAACTCCCTGCACGCTCATCAGGATTCCCGATGCCAGCGCAATGATAATTCCTGCCATTCTTTTTCCTCCATCTGCTTTTCCCGCGGCTCTTGGAATCTGTGCCGCGGGAATGTAAATCGTTGTCATTAGATTATGCAGATAGAGGGAATCTTATGCTCTTAATAATAGAAAAGACCAGTGCAGAAAAACTGAAACCGTAACAGTTCAGCCTTTTCTGCACTGGTCTTCCATTCTGTTCGTACTGGTCCAAACTATTCAGACAACTGAATAATCACAGTAACAGTTTAGCCTGCCACTATCCCGCGAGGTGTTTTCGCGCAGAATGCGCGAAAACCCTAGGCCTGCAGCGCGAAACTGCATGAAATGCAGTTTCTGTGCATCGCGAAGCGTGTAATCGTTCAGCAACGCTGAACTGTTACTAATCACAATGGTCCAACTCGCCTAAGGCTTTGTTTCTATCCTCCACCTTCCAAAGCTCAGAAGCTCTTCTCCAACTTCTCAATCATCTCATCCACATCCGCCTTAGTGATCACCAGCGGAGGAACCATCCGAAGCACATCTGCCCCTGCCGTGATTACCAGGAGGCCGTTCTCAATGGCCTTCTTCACAATCTCGCCCACCGGCCGTCCCGCGACCACCAGGCCCTGCATCAGTCCCTTGCCGCGGCGTGCGCTCAAAAACTCGTACTTCTCCACCAAACCGTCCAGCCGCTGCTCCAGATACGCGCCGGCCTCCTGCACATGCTCCACGATCTTCTCCTGATCGAAGATATCGAACACTGCACTGACCGCCGCGCAGGCCAGCGGATTTCCGCCGTAGGTCGTGCCGTGATCTCCCGGCACCAGGGAATGCTCCGCCACCTTCTTATTCATCACAAAAGCTCCCACCGGGATTCCGCAGCCCAGCGCCTTGGCGCAGGTCATAATATCCGGCTCCACGCCGTAGGCCTGCCACGCGAACATGCTGCCGGTCCGTCCCATGCCGCACTGAATCTCGTCCAGGATCAGCAGGATATCCTTTTCCTCACACAGTTCCTTCACGCCCTTTAAAAATTCCGGGTCTGCCGGATAAATCCCGCCTTCGCCCTGCACCGTCTCCAGAATGATCGCGCAGGTTTTCTCTGTCACCTGAGCCTTCACACTGTCCAGATCGTTGAAATCGGCAAAGCGGATCCCGCCGATCAGGGGACGGAACGGGTCCTGATAATGGGTATTTCCTGTCACGGAAAGGGCCCCCATACTTCTTCCGTGGAAGGAATGGTTCATGGCGATGATCTCGTGATCGTTGCTGTTGTCCCGCAGATACGCGTACTTTCTCGCCGCCTTCAGCGCGCCCTCAATGGCCTCGGTTCCGCTGTTGGTAAAAAACACCTTGTCCATGCCGCTGGCCGCCACCAGCTTCTGAGCCGCTTCCGCCATGGGCTCGTTGTAGTAAAGATTGGAGGTATGAATCAGTTTGTCCACCTGATCCTTCAACGTCCGGTTATACGTCTCATTGCCATATCCCAGCGCAAACACGGCGATACCCGCCGCGAAATCCAGATACTCCTTTCCCTCCGCGTCATACAGCCGCACACCTTTGCCGTGGTCCAGGGCCACCGGATAACGGTTGTAAGTGTGCAGCACATACTGTTCCGATTTTTCCATGATCTCATTGGTCTTCATGATAGAATTTCTCCTCACTTTCATCCAGGATCGCCGTTCCGATTCCCTTATTGGTAAAGATTTCCAGCAGCAGACAGTGCGGGATTCTTCCGTCCAGGATATGTACTCTGGATACGCCGTTCTCGATAGCGTCAATGCAGTTCTGCAGTTTTGGGATCATTCCCCCGCCCACGTTGCCGTCGTCGATCAGCTGCCGCGCCTCGCTGATGTGCAGTTCGGAGATCAGGCTGGATGGGTCGGAGTAATCACGGTAAACACCCTCGATATCCGTCAAAAACGCCAGCTTCTCCGCATTCATCGCCTTGGCGATGGCGCAGGCCGCGTCGTCCGCGTTGATGTTGTAGGTATGGAACTCGTCGTCAAGGCCCACCGGGCAGACCACCGGGAGGAAATCGTTCTCCAGCAGCTTCCAGAGCATTCCCGGCTCCACTTTGTCAATATCGCCCACAAAGCCGATATCCTGTCCGTCAGAAAGCTTCTTCTGCACATGGAGCAGCGCGCCGTCCTTTCCGCTGATTCCGATTGCTTTGACGCCAAGGGATTCGATCATGGTCACCAGCTCTTTGTTGACCTTGTTCAGCACCATCTCCGCAACCTCCATGGTCGCCTCGTCGGTGACGCGCAGGCCGTTGATGAACTTCGGCTCCATGCCCACCTTGTTGACCCAGCGGCTGATCTCCTTGCCGCCGCCGTGAACGATGATCGGTTTGAAGCCTACCAGCTTCAGAAGCACCACGTCCTTGATCACGTTGCGCTTCAGCTCCTCGTCCACCATGGCGCTTCCGCCGTACTTTACGATAATTACCTTCCGGCTAAACCGGCGAATATAAGGCAGCGCCTCAATCAGTACCTCTGCCTTGTCCAGATACATTTGATTTACCATTTTTTCTCCTTTCATGGCGCACTCGCTGTGCCAATAATGGTAGATTTGGAAGTTTACTTCCAATCTTGCACATTCGAAAAAATATCCTGCGTCATCCGGCTAGATATTTAATATACAGTATACTGGTCACGAACGGTAATCCGCGTTGATCTTCACATAGTCATACGTCAGATCACATCCCCAGGCCGTAGCCTCGGCAGTTCCCATATGGATATCGGCAATGGCCGTCACCTTCTCCTCGGAGAGGATCTTCGTCGCCTCTTCCTCGCTGTAGTCGGTCGCCACGCCGTCCCTGATGATCTGAAGCTTTCCTGCCTCGCTCTCAAAATACAGATCCACCTTCTCCGGGTCGAAGGAAGCGCCGGAATATCCCATAGCGCACAGGATCCGTCCCCAGTTGGCGTCGTGTCCGAAGATCGCCGCCTTTGTCAGGTTGGAGGTGATGATGGATTTGCTCAGCGTCACCGCCTGCTCCTTACTCTCAGCTCCAATGACCTTCGCCTCAAACAGCGCCGTCGCGCCCTCTCCGTCTCCGGCGATATTCATTGCCTGGATTTTATTTACCTCAAACAGCGCCGCCTTGAACGCTTCGTAATCTTCATTTTTCTCTGTGATCTCCGGATTTCCCGCCATTCCGTTGGCCAGGAGGAGTACTGTGTCGTTGGTGGAGGTATCTCCGTCCACAGAAACCATGTTGTAGGTGTCCTGTACCACCTCGCTGAGGGCCTCCTGCAGAAGCTCCTTGGAGATCTTCACGTCTGTAGTCACAAAACTCAGCATGGTACACATATTCGGATGGATCATACCGGAACCTTTACACATACCGCCGATGGTCACAGTCTTTCCGCCAAGTTCCAGGGACACCGCCGTCTCTTTTGGATGAGTATCCGTGGTCATGATGGCCCGCGCTGCCAGCGCCGCCGCCTCGCTGGTGTCTTCCAGCATCAGCGCCAGCTTGGCAATGCCGCCTTTGATCTTGTCCATGGGCAGCTGCTTTCCAATCACCCCTGTGGACGCCACAAGCACCGCCGTCTCCGGAACCTTCAGCATCTGGGCCGCCGCCTGGGCCGTCGCCTGGCAATAGCTCATGCCTTCCTCACCGGTGCAGGCGTTGGCGATGCCGCTGTTGCACACGACCACCTGCGCGCCGTCCTGGTGATACACGATTTCCTGGTCCCATTTCACCGGCGCAGCCTTCACAACGTTGGTGGTAAATGTGCCGGCCGCATGGCAGGGCGCTTCGCTGAAGATCATCGCCATGTCCATGATCCCTTCTTTTTTTATCCCCGCGGCACATCCCGCCGCCTGAAATCCTTTCGCGGCAGTCACGCCGCCCTCTGTCTTCTTCATGAATCTTCTCCTTTTTCCGAATTCTCATATACACTACGTTTTCATACAGTCTGTGCAATCAATAGTAACAGTTCAGCGTTGCTGAGCCATTCATGCACAGAAACTGCATTTCATGCAATTTCGCGCTGCATGTCTCGGGATTTTCGCACATTCTGTGTGAAAACACCTCGCGGAATAGTGACAGGCCAAGCTGTTACGATAAGTGCACAGACCTGACGGATTCTTTTGTCTTTACCAGCTGTTTACGGGAACACCGGAGCCATCCAGAGGCCTTCTGTCTCCGGAAGTCCGAACATCAGGTTCATATTCTGCACCGCCTGTCCGGCCGCACCCTTCACAAGATTATCCATGGCCCCCATCATGATTATGCGGTTGGTTCTGGGATCGATCTTGAAATTCACATCCACAAAGTTGCTGCCTTCCACCCACCGGGTCTGAGGGCAGACGCCGTCTTCCAGCACCCGGACAAACGCTTCCTTCTCATAATATTTCTCATAGACCGCGCGAACCTCCTCCGGAGAAACCTGACGCTTCAGGCTGGCATAGGCCGTCACCAGGATCCCACGGTTCATGGGCACCAGATGAGGTGTAAAGTTGATGCACACCGGATACCCGGCCGCGTAGCCAAGCTGCTCCTCGATCTCCGGCGTATGACGGTGGGAAGCGACGCCGTATGCTTTGATGTTTTCATTGACCTCGCAGAACAGATTGTCCACCTTCGCTCCGCGGCCCGCTCCCGACGTACCGGATTTGGCGTCAATGATCACTGTGTTTCCATCGATGATCCCTTCCTTCAGAAGAGGATAAATGGAAAGCGTGGAACAGGTTGGATAGCAGCCCGGATTCGCCACCAGGCGCGCGCCCTTCACCGCCTCCCGGTTAATCTCACAAAGGCCGTATACCGCCTCACCGATAAACTGGGGCGCTTTGTGCTCCAGCTTGTACCAGTCCTCATATACCTTTACATCTTTGATCCGGAAGTCGGCGCTCAGGTCAATGACCTTCGCCTTGGACAAAATCCCTTCATTGATCAGAGACGCGCACAGTCCCTGGGGCGTCGCGGTGAAGATCACGTCCGCCTCTTCCGCCAGCTGTTCCATATTGTCGTCCCGGCAGACATCGTCCACCATGCGGAACATATTCTGATATACATCCGAATATTTCTTATCTATATAGCTTCGTGAGCCGTACCATACGATCTGGGCGTCCTTATGTCCCAGAAGCAGCCGGACCAGTTCGCCTCCGGCATAACCTGTCGCTCCGATAATCCCTACTTTTATCATGGTCTTTTCTCCTTCCAATGTTCAAACACAATCCAAAACGGCGCCTTGAAAACTCTGCAGAACTTTTCTGCAGTCCGCATCTTCCGACGCCTCCGCGGAGTTTTTCTGCAGTCCGCATCTTCCGACGCCTCCGCGCCTGTCTCCTATCATAGCACAGTTGCCTCCGCCTTTCCATCCTTGAATTTTCTTTCTTACACGCTCCGCGATGAGCCGGATGCCGCATGCGTTACGTTTTCATACGGCCTGTGCCGTAAATACACGGACTTAACTGAACCGTTACGAACGTAACCATTCCGCGCAGCTGAACTACTACACAGTTCGCGATGCACAGAAACTGCATATCATGCAGCTTCTCGCTGCTGTTATATACGAACGGTCACTTTTACATGTGCAAACGGCGTCTCTCCGTTTCAGATTGCATAAGTATACATCAAAATTGAATATTATGCAAGTTTTTTCCGGCCTTTTTAAAAAAAGCTTGCATAATAATCAAATATGATGTATATTTAGTCCAGACAGCCGTTCAGCGCTTCTGAACGGCGACGTTTATATGCAGCTGTTTTTCGGCATACAGTAACATTCAGGAGGATCATTCATATGAAAGAAAAAGTTGTACTCGCATATTCCGGCGGTCTTGACACCACCGCTGTCATTCCGTGGCTGAAAGAAAATTTCGACTACGAAGTCATCTGCTGCTGCGTCAACTGCGGCCAGGGCAACGAGCTGGACGGACTGGAGGAGCGCGCGAAGCTCTCCGGCGCATCCAAACTTTATATTGAAGACATCATCGACGAATTCTGCGACGAATACATTATGCCCTGCGTTCAGGCAGGCGCTGTGTACGAGCACAAATACCTGCTGGGCACTTCCATGGCACGTCCGGTCATCGCGAAAAAACTGGTAGAGATCGCCAGAAAAGAAGGCGCGTCCGCAATCTGCCACGGAGCGACCGGAAAAGGAAACGACCAGATCCGTTTCGAGCTTGCCATCAAAGCCCTGGCTCCGGATCTGCGGATCATCGCTCCCTGGAGAATGACCGACGTATGGACCATGCAGTCCAGAGAGGACGAGCTGGAATACTGTCACAAACACGGCATCGACCTTCCGTTTGACGCAAACCACAGCTACAGCCGCGACAGAAACCTGTGGCACATCAGCCACGAAGGCCTGGAGCTGGAGGACCCGTCCAACGCGCCGAACTACGAAGACATGCTGGTACTGGGCGTAACCCCGCAGCAGGCTCCGGACCAGGAAGAACTGGTGACCATGACCTTTGAGGCAGGCGTACCCAAAACCATCAACGGAAAAGCCATGAAAGTTTCCGACATCATCGCCGAGCTGAACAAAATGGGCGGAAGAAACGGCATCGGAATCGTAGACATTGTAGAAAACCGCGTCGTGGGCATGAAATCCAGAGGCGTATATGAGACACCGGGAGGAACCATCCTCATGGAAGCACACGAACAGCTGGAAGAACTGATCCTTGACCGCGACACCTTAGAGATGAAGAAAAAACTGGGCAGCCAGTTCGCACAGGTTGTCTACGAAGGCAAATGGTTCACACCCCTTCGCGAGGCCCTGCAGGCATTCGTAACCTCCACCCAGAAATACGTCACAGGCGAAGTAAAATTCAAACTGTACAAAGGCAACATCATCAAAGCCGGAACCACCTCCCCGTACAGCCTGTACAACGAGTCCCTGGCCTCCTTCACCACCGGCGACCTGTACGATCACCACGACGCCGACGGCTTCATCACCCTCTTCGGCCTGCCCCTGAAAGTAAGAGCCATGAAAATGCAGGAACTGGAGAAAAACAAATAATATAAAATAATCTATATACACCCAAGCGCTGCCGACAAAGAAACCTTCCACCGTTTCTCCGTCCGCAGCGCTTAAATCTATATCCAAAAAAATCATAACAGTTCAACCCACTGAACAATTACACGCTTCGCGATGCACAGCCCCTGCATTTCATGCACTCTCGCGCCACAGACCTCGGGATTTTCCCACATTCCATACGAAAACACCTCGCGGGATAATAGCCGGCTGAATACTTACAAAAATCCTTCAAACAACCTTTCTCATCCTCCACGCAATACAATCCACAAAGCCACCCTTCACACACATTCACGCCCTCGCCCCCGTCCCGCCCCACCCAGAGCCGCTTTCCAAGCGGCCCCAGAAAGCAGACCGTGGCCGGCGTCATGTGCGTTTGGCGGGCATCTGTGGGGAGACGAGAAAATCTTAACGTCCCGGAGGCGTTCCGGGCGGGGCAGATTCCGTGCTGCCAGCACGGAATCTGAGGCGCACTGAACCGGGAAATCATAAAGATTTCCTGGTGAATTGCGCCGGTCCCCG
>JAGHIA010000036.1 GCA_017887445.1 Fusicatenibacter sp. | reverse complement strand
GGGTACCGGAGCGATTCGCCAGGAATGCTTGATGCATTCCCGGCTCAGGCGCTCCTCAGGCTCCGGACTTGCAGTCCTGCGCCTGCCCCATTCAGTATGCCGCCGGGACGTTAAGATTTTCTCACGTCCTTTCAGATGCCCTCGCACCCGCCCATGCGCCCCGCACCCCCTCGTCTGGCCCGTCCGCCCGCCATCGCTGCACCTCTTTGGATTGGCTGCGGATGAGGAATATAGTAGGCGGATGGTATCGGATTTATGCGCTGGTGAGTTGAGGGGATGTCGGCGGTATCGGGTTTGTGCGCTGGTGAGGTTGGAGTGATTTCGGCGGTATCAAATCTGTGCGCTGGTAGGGTTAGGATGATATCGGCGGTATCAAGTTTGTGCGCGGGTGGGGTTGGGTGATATCGGTGGTATCAGGTTTATGTGCTGGCGGTAAGGGTGAGGGTGCTTGTTTTTGTGTTTTTGTGTTTTCTATATTATCTGTTTTGTCAGCTGTTGTTTTGTGCCTCTATTTTTTCCGCGAGGTCGTTGAGGTATACCCAGCGGTCCATTTTTTCTTCGAGGGTTTGTTCGGTTTGGGTTTTGGCTGTCATGAGTTCGGATAGTTTCAGGGAGTTGGTGGCGTTGGCCAGCATTTCTTTGTCCAGGGTTTCCAGTTTTTGTTCCAGCGCTGCAATCTCGTCGTCGATGGTCTCGTACTCTTTTTGTTCTTTGAAGGTGAATTTCAGCTTGACGGGGCGGTTTTGTTTCCAGGTGGCGCGGCTGTCTTTTGCTCCGGGACTTTTCTGTGGGTTTTGAGTGTTTTGAACGCTCTGTGTATTCGGATTGTTCTGTGTGGAGCCGGCTTCTGTCCTTTGTCTTGCTTCCAGGTATTCGGTGTAGCCGCCTTCGTATTGGGTCAGTGTTCCGTCGCCGTTAAATTCAAAGATCCGGTCCGCTACGTTGTCGAGGAAGTAGCGGTCGTGGGATACGGTGATCACGATGCCGGTAAAGGCGTTCAGGTAGTCTTCCAGGATGGTCAGGGTGGGTATGTCCAGATCGTTGCTGCTCTCGTCCAGGATCAGGCAGTTGGGGTTGGACTGGAGAATGCCCAGAAGGTACAGGCGTTTCTTTTCCCCGCCGGAGAGTTTTCCGATGGGCGCGTACTGCATGTCCGGGGTGAACAGGAATCGTTCCAGCATCTGGGAGGCGGTGATCCTTCCGTCCCTGGTCTGGACGTATTCGCCAATCTCTTTCACATAGTCGATGACCCGCTGCTGAGTTTCCAGCTGGGGCAGTTCCTGGGCAAAATATGCCATGCGCACGGTGTCGCCCACTTCGATGTTTCCGCTGTCCGGCTCTGTAAGTCCCGCGATCATTTTCAGCAGGGTCGACTTTCCGCAGCCGTTGGCCCCGATAAATCCTACCTTCTGGTTTTTCAGGAAAATATAGTCAAAATCCCTGACCAGTGTTTTTTCTCCGTAGCTTTTGCTGATGTGATGAAGCTCTATGGTTTTCTTTCCCATGCGGGTTTCCACTGAGTCCAGCTCCACGCTCTGTTCCTCCACAGGCGCCTGCCCGTTTTTCAACGCTTCCAGACGCTCCAGACGTGCTTTTTGCTTTGTGGTTCTGGCGCGGCATCCCCGTTTTGCCCATTCCAGTTCCATACGCAGGATGCTCTGGCGTTTCCGCTCGGAAGCCAGTTCCATTTCCTCGCGCCCGGCCTTCAGTTCCAGAAATTTTGAATAGTTGGCCTCGTAGCCATACATTTTTCCATGGCTGATCTCCAGAATCTTGTTGGTCACACGGTCGAGAAAATACCGGTCGTGGGTGACCATCAGCAGTACGCCGCGGAATCTCTGAAGATATTCTTCCAGCCATGTGACCATTTCGTTGTCCAGATGATTGGTCGGCTCGTCCAGGAGCAGCAGATCTGCCGGTGTCTCCAGGATCTTTGCCAGGGCCACCTTCTTCTTCTGCCCGCCGGAGAGATGATCGATGGGTGTGTCATACTCCATGATCCCCAGGCGGGTCAGGTTGCTCTGCACCATCCAGCTGTTTTCCGCGGCTCCATCTTCGATATAAGACTGAATGGTTGCTCCCGCGGGAAACTTTGGATCCTGGGGAAGATAGGCGATCCTCAGCCCGTTCTGGCGGATCACCTGTCCCTGGTCCGGCTCCTCCAGGCCCGCCGCCATGCGAAGAAGCGTCGTCTTTCCCGTTCCGTTGACGCCGATAACGCCGATTTTTTCCCCCTCGTGGACGCCGAAGGAGGCGTCGTCGAAAATCATCTTTTCTCCGTAGATCTTGCTGATGTGTTCTATATTTAATATGTTCATTCAGGAACTCCTTCGTTATTGTATCTGTTCTCTGCGCAGCAGAAAATCCGTCAGCGCTTTCATATCCGCGCCCTCGATTACCGCGTCTGCCTTTGTCACGGTTTCCGACGGCGACAGGTTTGTGTGGAGATAAACAGCCGCGAGACCCGCCTGCTTTGCGCCAAGGATATCGCAGGTCCCATCGTTTCCGATCATCACCGCGCGGCTTTGGTCGATGGCGAAGGTCTGCAGAAGCTTTTCGTAAAACCGCGGATCCGGCTTTTTGCATCCGTGATCTGAGGAAAGAAAAATACCGTCAAACCAGGCTTCCAGCCGCAGCGCTTTCAGCTCATGGGCCGTAAAAATACTCTGGGCATTGGACAGCAGATACAGTTTTTTCCCCGCGTCTCTCAGCGTTTTCAGCATCTGCTCCACACCGTCGTAAAGCCGCAGATAATCGGTGGACATACTTCGGAAAAACTGGCCGCTGTGTACTGCCAGCGTCCGGTCCGCCTCCACACCTTTCTGCCGGTAAAGGCGCAGGAACACCTCCTCCAGCTGGATTTCCGGACTGCTCTCATAAGCCTGCGACGGCATGGCATTAAGAAGCAGCCCTGCCTGACATTCTCCGCCGCCGCTGCCTGCTCCGCCGGCTCCGGACGCAACGCTTTGACTGGCTTTCTCTGTCCGCTGCTTCTCTTCCAGCTCCCGTGTCAGCTGCCGGACCATGCGGCCATACGCCTCCTTCAGTTCCTCCGGCGTGTAGTCCGCTCCGTAATATCCGTAAAAGAGCGCGAGTTTTTTCCATATTTCCGGTCTTTCCTCGTCGGTGTGAATGTCCACCAGGGTTCCGTATAGATCAAAAATACAGCTTTCAAACATTTGATCTTCTCCTTTCCGGCAGCCGCCTGCAACAGGTTCACTGCACGAAACCGCTGCAGCGCCCACTGTTTGCAAGGGATGTATCTGAAAATCGTTTGTAACGTAACAGGTTCGCTGTGCTGATCTGCTGCAGCCGTTTGTTATAGATACCGGGACATAAAAAACTCATGAGAGAGCCGGAAAAGTTCCGGCAGACTCATGATTTCTTTTCATCCATGTAATAGATTACTGGCAGAGTTTTGCTACCACCTGGTTGATCATTTTTCCGTCGGCCTTACCTTTCATATCGGCCATAACGGCTTTCATGACCATCCCTTTGTTTTTCGTCGCAAGCTGTTCCGCAAATTTTTCTTTAATATATGCTCCCACTTCCTCCGCGCTCATCTGTCTGGGCGCGTACTCACTGATTACATCATAGCGGAACTGGTATTCCTCCTTCAGATCCTGTCTGCTGTCCGGGCAGGTATCGATCTGTTCTTTCACGGTTTTCAGTTCTTTCAGGATCACCTGATCTACCATCGAGGACGGAATGTCGTCGCGGCATCCTGCGTCGATCGCTGCTTTTTTTACTGCGGATACGAGCGATGAGATGGCTTCTTTTCTCGGTTTGTCTTTGGCTTTCATCGCTGCAACCATATCTTTTCTTAATGCTTCCAGTTCCATTTTTTCTCCTTTCATGGCGCACTCGCTGCGCCAATAATGGTAGATTTGGAAGTTTACTTCCAAACTCTTACCTCCTGCTGTCGCTTTTTTACGGACAGTATAGCACTTTTTTTCCAAAAAAGAAAGGGTGCGGGGAAAATTGGGTGGTGAACCGTAACTATTCGGCCAGCTGAATAGTCACGGTGAACCGTTACGTTCACCGCAAGGATTCTGCCGCGAGAAGATAAGGCGGCGGGTACAGAATAATTTTTCTGTTGTCTCATTTTACTTTAATGGCCCTATGGGGACACATTTCCTGGCAGCAGAAGCAGCGGATACATTTTTTGTAGTCGTAGACCGGCGGGTTGGTCCTTCCGTTTTTGAACTGTATGGCTTTTCCCTCCACCGGGCACGCGCTGACGCAGACGCCGCATTTTCGGCACTGATCTTTGACAATGTATGGCTTCTTCCGGAAAATCCCGAATACCCGGAAGCTGTCCATGATATTTTTCCCTTTTATCTTCTTCCGGTCCACATGAAACTCCGGTTTCCCGTAGATCTGCCGTATCTGTTCCGGCGTATAAATTCCATCCGGTGTCACGACTTCGATCTGGCTGCTTTTCCAGGTACCCAGTCCCATCTTTTCCCCGTGGATGTTGGTGGGGACCAGCTGCGGATCCAGGTGGACGAGATGACAGACTACGCTGTCCAGCGCCACCGGGTCCGTGGAGAACAGCAGCACATTCATGGAGACCGGGTCGCCGGAAGTCGGCCCGTTTCCTTCCATGGCGGTGATCCCGTCCATAAGATAAAGTCTTGGCCGTATGGTCAGGTTCAGATCCGCCAGCATCCGGGCGAAAATGTCCGCGTTGGGATACTGGGTATGGCCCATGGCCTTGTGCATGCCGCAGACGCAGCCGTACTGATTTTTCACCGCCCCGGTGATCCGCTCCAGAGCGTGGGTTTTCATTTTGCAGACGCTGACCAGCGCGTCCGCCTGCAGCACGTCTTTTGCCAGCGTCAATGTCCGGCCTCTCTCCGTCTCTACTTTCTGCTCGTTTTGAAATTCTTTTAATGTGACATTCCAACGCTCCAAGGCCTCGTCCATTCCACATTCTTTCATGGCCTTTCCAGCGCTTCCGATGCCGCAGGAATCCCCGCAGGCAAGATGGCTGTAGCCTTTTTCCCGGAAGATGGCAAAAAGCGCTTCCATCACTGCCGGGTCTGTCACCACCGCCCGTTCCCGTTTCGCGGAACGCACCAGGTTCGGCTTGAACAGGATGTTTTCCTCTTTGCCGATCAGCGGCTCCAGGCCTCCCAGAAGTTCCAGGCCCTGATTGAGACTGCGGTACAATATTTCTTTGTCATAACTGCTGCATGGGATCAGCGCTACTTTACTTTTCATTTTGTGCTCCTTTTTATGTTTCTAACGGTTCCGCTGCGCGAAACTGCCGCTTAAACGACTGTTCACATTCAACTTCTGCCCGTTTCATAAGCTACCGTAACACTATAACACTTTACAGCCTGATATTTCAAGCTATACGCAAAGCGTTGCTGCGCGTTGGTAACAGTTCCGCCTGCCACGATCCCGCGAGGTGTTTTCGCACAGAATGTGCGAAAATCCCGAGGCCTGCAGTGCGAAACTGCATGAAATGCAGTTTCTGTGCATCGCGAAGCGTGTAATCGTTCAGCAAGGCTGAACTGTTACGCGCAAAGCACAACTTCGATGGACATTTTTACAAAATCGTGTTATTCTGCCAATAACAGAAAATACCGGTGTATCCTACACAAAAAACCTGTGTACGACACACCGGAAAATCAGGAGGTTCTCTTTATGAAACTGCGTCGTTTTCAGCCGGAAGACCTGCCTAAGGTCGCTGATCTGTTTTATGACACCATTCACAAGGTCAACTGCAGGGACTATTCTCCGGAGCAGATCCGTGTCTGGTCATCTGCCCGGGACCGGCTTTTGCAGCAGCCGGAGTTTTTTCTTTCCCTTTATACCATTGTGGCGGTGGCTGACGGACAAATTGCAGGGTATGGCAACATTGACGATACCGGTTATCTGGATCATCTTTATGTTCACAGTGAGTTTCAGGGCCAGGGAATCGCCTCTGCAATCTGTCAGGAACTGGAGCGCTACGCCTGGTCGAAACATGCGCCGTCGATCACCGTCCATGCCTCTGTTACCGCCAGGCCGTTCTTTGAACACCACGGCTACCAGGTGTTGGAGGAACAGCAGGTGGAACGCCAAGGTGTCCTTCTGACCAACTACCGGATGGAAAAGCATAACCGTTGCGCGTAACTGCGCCTGCACCATGACACGCTAGAGCGTGTTTGAAAATTCATTCCTGCAATCTGCACGCCCCACTTTGCGTGGAATCGCGAAAACACTTACCGGTAAAAATACCGGATTCCCTCCGCCAGATATCTGGCAAACCCCGGCTCCTGATACTGCCGGTCCAGCGCCTGTGCCATGGCTTCATACTTCTCCCAGGTATCCGCCATGGACAGCATCAGATGCCGCTCCTCCTTCAGGGCGAAGACTTTTTTGGTCGCGGCCGCATATTCCCCTATTAACACTGTTGCTTCCAGGGTACTGCTCTTTTTTCCTTCTCTTTTGCACTGCGCAAGCTGACACTGGAGCTCGTCAATCTTCCGCTGATATTCTTTCACGCCTTCTTCGCCGATGGGATGACTGGCGGCATCCTTCAAGGTCTGTTTATCTCCGTAGCTTTCCATCAGGATTTCCTGCGTCTGGGGCTGATTATAAAGCTGCAGTGCCTTTGCCACATAATTTTCCCGGTAAGCCTCCATGGAACCAAACTCCCGGATCCCCGCGTCAATGATCTCCTCCGGCGCGTGTTCCATAAATGTGTGGAATAACTCCTCCACATCTTCCTGGGTAAATGCTTCATATGTCATATTTTTTTCTCCTCTCAAAGCGTTGTCGATCTGAGCCATCAAGCGCTCCAACTGCTTTTTTCTTCGGAGAAGCGTATCTTTCTGCGCCGCGAGGATCCGCTCCCGGTCTGTCTTTTCCGCCTCCAGCAGTCCGCCGATTTCCTTCAGCGGCACGCCGAATTCTCTGAAAAACAGAATCCTGCGGAGCTTTTCCACCGCCGCATCGTCGTACAGGCGGTACCCCGCTTTGCTGACCTTCGATGGCTTTAAAAGGCCGATCTGGTCGTAATAGTGCAGGGCGCGCACGCTCACCCCTGTCAGTTTCGCGACTTCCTTGACTGTTTTCATTCCGCTCCTCCTCGTGTATCAGTATGCGCAGACTCAATGGCTGGAGCGTGTTTGAAAATTTCTTTCTGCAAGGTGTGCGTCACCGTTTGTGAGCAGTTTTTTCAAAGTTTCAAAATTTCAAACACGTTCTGAGGTCTGCTGTGAAAGATCTTTCTGATAAGACTATACACCCTGACGGAACGTGAGAGTCAACCCTGAATTTTTATTGTACTCCAGGAAAATGCGGCGGCAAAGACAGTGTCTTAGAGTGTGTAACAGTTCCGTCCTGCTGAACAATTACACGCTTCGCGATGCACAGAATCTGCATTTCATACCGTTTGGCGCTGCATGCCTCTGGATCTTCGCGCATTCTGCGCGAAAACGCCTCGCTGGATAGCGGCAGGCTGAACTGTTGCCTCAGAGTACCTCAACGGACAATAACCATTTACGGCTTGATAAATTGCTGCTTTTGGGTTATCTTATAAGAGTAAAAAACCAACGAATCATGCGGTATTTCCAGTATAAAATCCGCTTTCCTGAGTTGAAAGGAGCAACATACCATGGACATCAAAGAAAAAGCACTGAAGCAGCACGAAGAATGGCAGGGCAAAATAGAGGTGACCAGCCGCGCGAAGCTGGAGACACCGGAAGACCTCTCCATCGCCTACACCCCAGGCGTTGCCGAACCCTGTCTGAAAATTTCCGAGAATACGGAACTCTCCTATAAATATACACGCCGCGGAAATATGGTGGCGGTTGTCACCGACGGAACGGCGGTCCTCGGTCTTGGCGATATCGGACCGGAAGCAGGAATGCCGGTCATGGAAGGAAAATGCGTACTTTTTAAAGAATTCGGCAGTGTGGACGCGTTTCCGCTGTGCGTCCGGAGCAAGGACGTGGATGATATCGTCAATACCATCGCCCTGCTGGCCGGAAGCTTCGGCGGCGTAAACCTGGAGGATATCTCCGCGCCGAGATGCTTTGAGATTGAGAAAAAGCTGAAAGAACGCTGCGACATTCCCATTTTCCACGACGACCAGCACGGAACGGCCGTGGTCACCGCGGCGGCTATGCTGAACGCGCTGAAAGTGACCGGAAGAAAGCTGGAGGACATTCGCGTGGTCACCTCCGGAGCGGGCGCAGCCGGTATCGCTATCATCAAACTGCTGGTAAGCCTTGGACTGAAGGACGTGATCATGTGCGACCGCAAAGGCGCGATTTATGAAGGCCGTGAGGGACTCAACGCCGAGAAAGAGGAGATGGCAAAAATCTCCAACCGTGAAATGCGAAAAGGCAGCCTGGCTGATGTACTCAAAGGCGCAGACGTATTTATCGGCGTATCCGCGCCGGGTACCGTAACGCCGGAGATGGTGAAGACCATGGCCCCCAACCCGATCTTATTCCCCATGGCCAACCCTACGCCGGAAATTAT
Source organism: Fusicatenibacter sp. (assembly GCA_017887445.1). Taxonomy (GTDB): domain Bacteria; phylum Bacillota; class Clostridia; order Lachnospirales; family Lachnospiraceae; genus Fusicatenibacter. Next base: position 10,252 of record JAGHIA010000036.1, on the reverse strand, counting down.
GCCGGATCTGGCCAAGGAAGCAGGCGCAGCGGTGGTTGGAACCGGCCGCAGCGACTTCCCAAATCAGATCAACAACGTGCTTGCATTCCCGGGCATTTTCCGCGGCGCTTTGGATGTGCGCGCGAAGGATATCAATGACGAGATGAAGGTGGCGGCAGCGTATGCCATCGCGAACCTGATCGACGAGAAGGATCTGAACGCGGATTACATTATCCCCAACCCGTTTGACAAAAGAGTCGCTCCGGCGGTGGCTAAGGCAGTGGCGGAGGCAGCGAAGAAGACACAGGTTGCACGGGTGTGAGGATAGATTTTTCATAAAATGAACACGCCAAAAAAAGCGCGCGGCGATACCGTTGCATGGATCCGCTGCGCGCTTTGCAGGAATATCGGTCAGGAGTACATCAATGGAACATTATACCCTCACTTTGCCAAAAAAAGCATACGCTTATGAAGCCTTATTCTTCTGGCATCAAAGACACGTTATAAAAGACTTTTCCAGTTTTCGCCGTGCCATAAATGTTTTTGTTATATTCAGTGTTTTCCTGCTCTTATTCTCCAATATTTTTTCACCGAATCCTTCCGGAATGGACTTTTTTATCTCTCTTTACGCTCTCATCTTTGGAATCTTGATGAAGCTTATTGGATACATGTTGGAATTCAAATTTGTCAGTCCCACTTTGAAAGTTTATCAATGCCTGTTTGATTTCATGCTCTCGAAAGAAACTTACTTAAATTCCGTGACATTTTCAGAACATGGTATTTTTATCAAAGGATTTGTTCAGGACAATGCTTTTGAATATTCCCTGAGCGATAAAGAATATGCAAACATACAAATAAACAACCTGGGGATTATTTTACCTGTCTCCACATATTATGTATACCTTCCCATAAGTTTATTTAAGAACTACTCAGAGTTTCGCGCAATCCAATCTTTGCTAAAGCAATAACGGAGGATTATCATGCAAGCAGTCGATATAACCCTGAATAATCATGATTGCAAAGACTTATTTATTCATTGGTATACTCGAAAAACTCTTATTCCGCGAATCAGTATATTAATTTTCAGCGGACTCAACATTTTGTGCAGCATCGTAATACTTCTTTGGTATTTTAAGCATTCAAACGAATATTTTTTGCATCTGGCATGCGCCCTGATCCCATGTCTGATGTTTATGATCTTATTGTTTTATATCAGCGCCCGGTTTCCACGCTTAAAATTCAAAGAATATCAGAATACACTTACGGATTTGAGAACTTCTGGCTGTATCCTGAAAAGTATTTGCTTTTATCCGGAATGTTTTTTGCTGAATTTTGAAGCCTTTCACCTTTCCGAAAGCAGAACCCTTTCATATCAAGACCTGAAAAAAATTGCTCTGTTTCCTTCCGGGATTGTATTTATTTTTGACAAAAAGCTTCCTCCGCTCTGCGTTGATAAAACTGCTTTTTTGTCTGATTCAGATTTTGAAACCGTCACACTTTACCTTAAATCACTTACATAAATGTTTGAGTGAAACGCTCGTACTTTTATAGAATAATTAATAGAATGGAGGCTTTATGACACCTATTTGCGCTGAGATTAACCTGAACAACAAAATTTTTCTTACCGGAAAAAGACAGATTTTCTATCACAAAACCATACCAGGTGTACTTACCCTTGCACTGGCGCTTGTCACCGCTGCGCTTATAAATCTGCTTGATACTCGTTCTCTGTCCTCAAACATGGACATTCTTCTTGCTTCTATAGGTACATTGTATCTTCTATCAGCTTTCGCTTTTGCTTTTCTCTTCCACTTGCTATTGTATTTTTTATATTCCATGTTTCTGTCCATTACGAAACCTTATGAGAAATTTGTATTCTTCCCTGACCATATTGAACACTACAAGGGGAAAAAAATCACACAGTTCTCCTATCACACAATACATTATGTAAAGCTTCGCCCGCCTCATATTGTCATAAAATTTGCATCCGGCAAGCGGGTGGATCTGTCCCCGCTTTATTTTTCCTCAGAACAGTATCAGACGATCCTGCTCTGGTTACATGACAGTCTTCCATATCCTAATGATTGTCACACAACATACAATAATTATTCCGATTAACAGAAAGGTTGCACCCTATGGAAAATAAAATTTTACCTGTTACCATTAAAATCGATACCAGTGAAAAAGCCGTGAAGAAAATCCTCATTCAGCGACAGTGCGGTTTTCTGCTAAAAGCTGCCCTTATCTTCACCGCAGCTCTTTTGCTGCTATCTGTTGAATACACACTGCTTTTTTCTGTCCTGTTCTCTCGTTTCCTGGCGATTCCACCCCTTTTGAGTTATCTGATTCCTGTTTATACCCTTTGTCTGCTCTGCTGTCTGGTTATCTTTTTCAGATATCAGTTTTTTCGCCAAACGATAACTCTGACCTTTTCTCCAAACGAGATACTGATCCAACGCAAACATAGAGAAAAACATTTCTATTTTTCTTCTATGCAGAAATATAAGATCACCCCACACGGATTACTGTTTCTTGGAGTAGCTCCTTCTGATCCGTATAGCATTTTTATTCCAAAAGCGTGCTTATCCGAGGAAGAATTTCATGAAATCACCCGGCTTTTTCTTCCGAAGCTTGCGGCTACTATGTCAAAAAGCAGCGTGTTTTCCTGAACATCAGACATTTTCACAGCAATTCCACCGTTTTCCGCGCAAGATACAAAGGCAAATTGGTGATCTCACCATCCTTTCGGTACCCTCGTTTCGAGAAGCGAAGCGCATATGCCGGATGCTTTTCTGATACATAACGTTTAAAAAACGGCGCAGACTTATCCTCCCCACCCTTTACCTCAACGGGAATCGTTTCCAGTCCATACTGCAGGACAAAGTCAAGCTCCCCGTTTCTATCAGAAAAGTATCTCGGTGCTATTTCAAACTGTCCACGAAGCTGCTGCAAAACGTAATTTTCTGTCAGCGGTCCTTTAAACGGATAATCATTTTTCAACAGAATCGCACTGTTGTCCAGTCCAGCCATATGCTTCAATAGTCCGGTGTCAAAAACAAAAAGTTTAAACTGTTCCAGTTTGTCAAATGCCGACAGCGGATGCTCCACCTTTGAAACATTGTATACGCGGACCAGCATTCCGGCGGAAACAAGCCATTCGATCGCTTCCTCAAATTCTCTGGCCCGTGCGCCTTCTCTAACTGCCCCATAAACAAACTTTTCATTTGCTTTCGCAAGCTGAGATACAATGCTGCGAAAAACCATCAATATTCGTCCGCTGTTGACTTTTCCATTATGTTTGGAAAAATCATTTTCATAAATTTCAATTAATTCTCTTTGTATTTTAGACACTCTGGCCGGGTCTTTGTACTTCACCCATGAAGAAACACACTCCGGCATACCACCAATGATCAGATAATAATAGTACATTTCCAGCAACCGCTGATGAAAAATCTCTTCAATCCTCTGCCCCTTTTCAATGGTCTGATAGTAGGTGTACATTGGTTCATCTGATTTACACATTTTTCCCGGTTTTCTCAAGCTTTTTTTCACGTTTTTACGACATTTTATACCCCTGATTTACACATTTTCAGGCCGGATGCCCGCAGGCACTACGTTTTCATACGGTCCGTGCAGTAAATGCACGGACCTGGCTGAATAGTTACCAACGCTATCACTCAAAACTATCACACGGTTGACATTTCCCATCATACATGGTATTATGAAGTTGGCTTCACAAGAAGTTTACTTCACATAGAGAGGAGGAGTCACTTGAAAACAAAAGTAAAGCAGCTGCGGCTTGCCGCCAAGCTGACGCAGCAGCAGCTTGCGGATCTGGTCCATGTATCAAACCGCACGATCATTTCCATTGAAAAAGAACAGTATAGCCCTTCTCTTATGCTGGCCTACCGCATGGCGGAAGTCTTTCATGTAAGCGTGGAGGAACTATGTTGTCTGAAAGAAAACAAGGAACTGGAGGACAAAAAGTATGAAGAAATCTGAACATTTAAGCTACACGGAAAAAATCAAATGGCGGATTCGGTTATTATGGATTCTTTTGATCGCCATGCTGGTCTATATGGTTATCATCGGAGAGACCGGCGGCGGCGACTCCAGAATCATGACAAAACTGGCCAACATCGTCAGCCGCGTCATCTTTTTCGGGGGATTCATCTACGTTATTTACCGGATTGTTTCCCTGAAAAACCTTTTGAAAAACAGACTGCTGCTAAAAGAACAGATGCGGCTGGAACAGGACGAGCGCAATCAGTATCTGCATGATAAAAGCGGAGGAATTGTCGTAGATCTTTTACTGATCGTCCAGCTTTTTGTTACCGTGACCACCGCCCTGTACAACATGACGGCGTTTCACGTTTCTGTGGCGCTGCTGGCAGTCACCATTCTTTTGAAATCCACATTCTATTTCATCTACAGCCATAGATAGCCGCATTGAACGAAAAAAAGCCTTTGGATCAGGTACAGCAGATTTCACCGCCTGATCCAAAGGTTTTTTCATTTAAAATTCATTCCTGCAATCTGCACGCCCCACTTTGCGTGGAATTTGGTAACAGTTCAGCCTGCCACTATCCCGCGAGGTGTTTTCGCACAGAATGTGCGAAAATCCCGGGGCCCGCAGCGCGAAACTGCATGAAATGCAGTTTCTGTGCATCGCGAAGCATGTAATCGTTCAGCAACGCTGAACCGTTATGGAATTTGCACCCGGCGTCCGCGAAACGATTCTGCCATATTCCTTACTGCTTCTTAACAGCCAGCAGCATACAGGAATCGTAATTGCACTTGGGCACCGGCAGCAGGCATCCGCCGCGCATCAGCGCCGCGCCTGTATACTCCCGTCCCTCGACCTCGTACACAGCGTACGCGTCCAGTCCTTTCCAGCGTACGCGTTCCGCCAGCGGGTTTCCGTGCAGGTCGGTGAAGACCGCCGCAAGGATTGCCCGGCTGCCATCCTCAGCCACATAGCTCCAGGCCGTCACATCCGGATTCTCCCACGGAGACGTCAGCCGGTAATAAGCGCCGTTTAAGATCACCTGATAGTTTTCCTTATACAGCTTCACCTGCCTGCGTACCTCTTCTTTGTCCTCCTCGCTCAGTTTGCTCAGATCCAGCTCATAACCGAACGCACCCTGCATCGCGCAGATGCCTCTGGTCTTGAACGGCGTCACCCTTCCGTTCTGATGGTTGGGGCATACGGACACATGGGCCGAAATCGTTGACATGGGGTAGCAGAAGGAGGTGCCGTACTGGATCTTCAGCCGCTCGATGGCGTCTGTGTTGTCGCTGCACCAGATCTGCGGCGCATAGTACAGCATACCGGCGTCAAATCTTCCGCCGCCGCCGCTGCATCCCTCCAGAAGAAGTTCCGGATAGCGTTCCAGCAGATGCTCGCTCATCTCATACATTCCCAGTACATACCGGTGAAGAATCTCGCCCTGGCTTCCCTCGGGAAGCGCCGCGCTGTAAACACTCTCGATGCTGCGGTTCATATCCCATTTCACATAGACGATATTGGCTTCGTCCAGTACCTGGAACACCTGGCGCTCCACATATTCCCGGACGTCTTTTCTGGAGAAATCCAGCACCAGCTGGTTTCTGGCGCGCACCGGCGGTCTCCCCGGAATCTGCAGCGCGAAATCCGGATGCTCCCGGTACAGGTCGCTGTCCTCGTTGACCATCTCCGGCTCAAACCACAGGCCGAAGGAAAGTCCCAGTCCGTTGACAGCCTCCGCCAGCTCTTTCATGGAACAGCCAAGCTTTTTCTCGTTGACCTTCCAGTCGCCCAATCCCGCGTTATCGGTATCCCGGGCGCCGAACCATCCGTCGTCCAGAACCAGCATATCCAGTCCCAGCTCGCTGGCCTGACGGGCGATCTCCATCAGCTTGTCCTTGTTGAAATCGAAATAAGTAGCCTCCCAGTTATTGACCAGCACAGGCCGTCTTCTGTTCTTCCACGGACTGCGGATCAGATGATCATAGAAGGCTTTCTGGAATCGGTGAGTCAACCCGGTAAATCCTTCGTCGGTGTAGACCATGCACACCTCCGGCGCGGTGAAGGTTTCCCCGTCTTCCAGTCTCCAGCAGAATTCCTCGTCGTTGATTCCCATGGTCAGACGGGTCTGATGAAGCTGATCCACCTCCATCTGGGCCTGGAAGCTTCCGCTGTACAGCAGCGCGAAGCCGCAGCACTCGCCCCGGTCCTCTGTGGCGTCCTTCTTGCCAAGGATCACAAAGGGATTGTGATGATGGCTGGAGGTTCCTCTCCGGCTGCTGATCTGTGTAATCCCGTGGGGCAGCGCATTGCGCTCCATCTGACGTTCCATGGCGTGCTTGCCATGGAAATGGATCAGATCAAAATCCTCCCGATAAAAATCCACGCTCATACTCATCACACGCTTCAGTTCCACCGTGCTTCCTGTGCGGTTTTCCACACGCACTGCCCGGGTGATCACATCCTCCTTCTCGTATACACCATAGAGAAGATGTACATAAATTTCCTCACAGTCGTCCTTCAGAACTACTTCCAGCGTGGAAACACCGTCCTCTTCCTCCCCGGCAAACATGGCCGGAAGACCTTCCAGGCGGTATTTTCCCTTCGTCACCGTGCTGCTGTGATAGCGCAGATCCAGCGCCGGAACCTGCCCTTTACGGCCTGCTTTCATTCCGATGATCCGGTAATCTCCGTTTCCGTAAACCGGATACTCCTGGGGATAAAAGTCCAGAGAATAATCTCTTTCATTTCCGGCATCCCCCGGCTGTCCGGAAAATCCCCGGTCCACCGGCATGATCAGATAGGAATAATCGCTGTCGTCTGTCTTCGGCCCATAATAGGTGTGAAGAAGCACTCCATGGCCGTCCACCTTCATCTGGTAAGTGGATGTTTTTGTATGCAGCGTAAAAAGCCCTTTTTCTTTCTGATAATTTACTGCCATCTTATTTCCTCCCATTTTCGATTTTCGCGGGCGGCAAACCTATGAGACCGCGCTCGCATAAATATTTGTAACAGTTCGTCCAGCGGAACTGTTACTGCATCCCAAAAAACATACTCAGATCAGCCACAGATATTCGTATGGTCCCAAAAGAATCTTGTTATTGTAGGAGCGGATCGGCCGTCCGGTCAGCATATCTGTCATCTCCCCGGGCAGTCCGAACCAGCTGAAGCGGTCCGCGTCCACCCACTGCTCCTGCTCCGAGAAATTGGCCAGTACCATCATCTTGTTTTCCTTATGGAATCCAAACACTGCCGGGTTGTCCAGTTCCACCGGCGTGGATTTCAGATCGGAACGGAAATACTCGGAGCCTTTGCGGATCTCCAGCATTCTGCGGATGCCCTGGAAGATCATGCTCTGGACGGTAGCCGGGTCGTTTCTCTTTTCGGCGGCCTCCCAGTCCATCTTCGGCCGGTGCAGCCACCGGGAATCTCCCGCTTCCTCCGGAACCTCCTTGTAGCTCCAGTCGTTCAGCTGTCCGATCTCGTCTCCGCTGTACAGCAGCGGAATTCCTGTGTAGGAGATGATGACGGAATTCAGCAGAAGAATCCGCTTCACCGCCAGCTCGATCTTGTAGCTGTGCTTCTCCTTCAGCGCCTGCTCCAGGCCGCACATGGAGGCGAAGGTTCCGCTGTTGCGCGCGTCCAGCGTCACCGGATTGAACTCATACAGCTCCCCGGTGGAGAAGCTGCCCGGAAAACGGCCTTCCATAAAACGGATCATGAACTGCTTATGCGCCTCCGGATCCCAGCCAAGCTCCCGCAGGATCTCCGTCTCGAATCCCCAGCCGATATCGTCGTGGCATCTTCCATAATTGATCCACACGCCGTCTGAGGGCACGCCGTAATCCTTGGACAGCGACCGCTCCATAAGCCGCACGTCACGGGTGGCCAGAGAACTCCACAGAAGGACCATCAGAGACGCGTTGTACATGACGTTGCACTCCTTCTGCTCCCTGGTGCCGAAGTATTTGACGATCTCATGGGGCTCCACAATGGCCTCTCCCAGGAAGATCACCGACGGGCAGACGTCCTGGACGATCTGGTACATCATCTGCAGCAGCGTGTGGACCTTCGGATGGTTCATACACCGGGTTCCCAGCTCTTTCCACATATACGGAATGGCATCCAGACGGAAGATATCGATGCCCTTGTTGGCCAGCGTCAGCAGCACCTCCACGATCTTGTTGAACACCTGCGGATTGGCGTAATTCAGATCCCACTGGAACTCATAAAACCGGGTCATCACATATTTGTTCAGATCCGGATACCAGGTAAAATTGCCCGGTGCCACGCCCGGGAAGATCTCCGTCATGGTCTTCTCATATTCGTTGGGGATGGTGTCGTCGTCGAACATATGATACATATCGTCATAGTCATGGTTTCCCTTGCGGAATTCCTGCACCCACACATGCTCCTTCGCCGTGTGGTTCAGCACAAAGTCGATACAGGTGCGGATCCCCCGCTTTTTCAGCTGTTTCACCACCCGCTCCAGCTGGCGCATGGTGCCGAACTTCTTGTCCACCGCCAGATAATCCGCCACCGCGTAGCCGCCGTCGTTGTTCCCCTCCCGGGATTTCAGAAGCGGCATGAAATGCACATAGGTGATCCCCAGCTCCGCCAGATAATCGATCTTCTCCTCAAACTTTTTCAGGTCCTCGCTGAACCGGTCCACATACAGCATCATGCCCGCCATTTTCTCCGACATGTACCACTGGTTTCCGTCCTTGTCCTGCCGTTTCAGCTCCGGACTGCGCGCCGCCTTTGCCGCCGCGATGATCTCCTGCAGCTGATCCCAGCGGTACTGTGTCAGATCGTTGTCCCCATACAGTTCAAAATAGCTTTGCTTTACTTCCATAAAGACCTCCTTTTCTTTGCGCACCAGAATGTGTTTGCGCTTCAGCAACACTTTGTGACATTCCTTGCGCCTTCGTTTTTCTCTATGCACCATCCTATCTGGTTTTGTCAGGTTATACAACAGGTTTTGTACAAAACCTGCTGTTTGTTTCCTGGCCCCGAAAAACGTTCTGCACGCTGTCTCTGACGATCAGCTCTGTGGGCAAATGCACAGAGCGCACCGGCACAGGTTCGCCCCGCAAACGCTTCATCAGCAGCTTCACCGCCTCATAAGCCTTTTCTTCCGGATGCTGGCGCACCGTCGTCAGCATAGGATTGGACAGTCTGGCGTAAATATTGTCGTCAAAGCCCGCCACCGACAGATCTTCCGGCACCCGGACCCCCAGACCGGTCAGCAGGCCCACCGCCTCGTTGGCGAACAGATCGTTGACAAAAAACGCTGCCGTACAGACACGTCCGGCCTTCTCCGCAGCAAACGTTCGGAGGATCTCCCTGCGCAGATGCCCATCCAGCGGCAGCGCGTACACATCCTCCGGATAAAAGGGCAGCTGCCGGCGCAGCAACGCTTCCCGGTAACCCGCCAGTCTCATCTGGTTGCATATGGAATTTTCTTTGTAATCTGTAAAAAAAGCGATTCTTCGATGGCCCTGCCCGATCAGATACTCTGTCATCTGCCCGGCCCCCTCCCTGTCCTGGAGGCCGATGCTGTCGTAGTTTCCATCCCCGGAATCGATAAACACGATGGGTTTCGCCGCCCTTCGGGTCAGTTCCTCACATTTTTCCGGATCATAGCCAAGGACGATGGCTCCTTCCACATTGCGTGTCTCCAGCTTTTTCAGGATGGTTTCCTCATCGGACGGTGAATCGCTGACCACATACCTGCCGCAGCCGCGGAGATTTTCGATAACCGCCTCCATGAGCATACCGCAGAACGGATCTGTCAGCACATTTTTCTTTTCTCCCAGGCAGAAATCCACAGCGATCAGCCGGATCTCCTTCGGGTTCTCTCTTCGCCCCTCACTGATGTAGTGATGATTTACCAGCGCCATTTCAATCCGCTTTCTGGTCTCAGGCGACATTTTTCTGGTCTTTCCGTTAATGACGTTGGACACTGTCGTGGGACTGACCCCCAGCTCCTTCGCCAGCTCCTTTATTGTGATCATTCTTTCAGAACCCCCGCAATCGTCTGATCTAACTCTCTCTTTATATATCAAATCATAAAATTCTGAATTTAATTTTATTTTATGGCATTATCCATGAAAATGCAACAAAAAAAGCATTTCTTGGTAACAGTTCAGCCTGCCACTATCCCGCGAGGTGTTTTCGCACAGAATGTGCGAAAATCCCGAGGCCTGCAGCGCGAAACTGCATGAAATGCAGTTTCTGTGCATCGCGAAGCGTGTAATCGTTCAG
>JAGHIA010000035.1 GCA_017887445.1 Fusicatenibacter sp. | reverse complement strand
TGAGCCGCTGGAGTCCTATGGTGGAGCCGTATCTGCAGGCGCTGTTCCAGGAGCTTCGGTTTATCGGAGCGCAGATGAAGGACTACATTCTGGACACGGTGTACATCGGCGGAGGAACGCCCACGACCCTGACGCCGGACCAGATGCGTCGGCTTCTGACGGTATTGTCCGAGGAATTTCCTCTGGAGCAGGTGCAGGAGTTTACCGTAGAGGCAGGGCGGCCGGACACGATCACCCGTGAGATCCTGCAGGTTCTGCGGGAGTTTCCCGTAAGCCGCATCTCCATCAATCCCCAGACCATGAACCAGGAAACGCTGGATGTGATCGGGCGCAGGCATACGGTGGAGGAGACGGTGGAGAAATTCCGCATGGCCCGGGAGCTTGGCTTCGACAATATCAACATGGACCTGATCGTAGGCCTGCCCGGCGAGGACGCTGCGAAAGTGGCCCACACGCTGGAAGAAATCGAAAAGCTCCGTCCGGATTCCCTGACAGTCCATTCCCTCGCGCTGAAACGGGCCACGCGGCTGAACCTGATGAAAGACCAGTACACGGAGATTTCATTTGAAAACTCCCAGGAGATCATGGAGATGGCCACGGACTGTGCCAGACGGATGGGCATGGGCCCCTACTATATGTACCGCCAGAAGAACATCGCGGGCAATCTGGAAAACGTGGGCTATTCCAGAGAGGGAAAAGCCGGCATTTACAATATTCTCATTATGGAGGAGAAACAGTCCATCCTGGCCGCGGGGGCGGGAGCGTCGACGAAATTTGTATTCCAGAACGGCGAGCGGATCGAGCGCGTGGAGAATGTGAAAGACCTGAAGAATTATGTGGAGCGTATCGATGAAATGATCCGGCGGAAGCGGGACGGGATTGAGAAGTATCTGAGAAACGGCGGCCATGAGGACTGCCGCACGGAAGAAGGACAGGAGCAGTGAGGGTATGAAAGAAGAACACCAGCTGCATATGCTGCGCTATACGCTGACGGAACAGATCGTACACGGCATGGAGGTCAGCAACCTGGCCTATGAGCTGGGAAAGGAGCTGTCGCTTCCCCAGGAGCTGTGTTACGAGTTGGCGGTGGCGGGGATCGTCCATGACATCGGAAAAATCCCCTTAAGCGGTTATGTGGAGGGGGACGACACGCTGGTGGTGGAGGAGATGCGGTTTGTGCGGATGCACGCTAAGCTGAGCTATGAACTGCTGAAGGACCGGGGGTATTCCAGGTTTATCCTGGATTCCATCCTGTATCACCACGAAAACATGGACGGCAGCGGCTATCCGGACAATCTGTCCGGAGAGCAGATTCCCTACGGGGCCAGGATCCTGCGCATCTGCGACGTGTACTGCGCCCTGACCTCCAACCGGCCCTACCGCAGGGCCTTTGACCGGGATACCGCCATCGAGCTGATGATCGACGAGATCAAAAATTTTGATATGGAAATATTTATCGCTTTTCAGCGGGTGGTCCACGACCATCCCCAGCGGGAGATCCGCCTGGAAGGCATTGAAGAAACCATAGAAGGAGAATTGAGACAATGACTTTAAAAAAGAAACCGGTAACGGGAATGAAGGATATTCTGCCCAAGGAAATGGCCATCCGCGATTATGTCATCCGGATGATCAAGGAGACCTACGCGTCCTTTGGCTTTACCTCCATGGAGACACCCTGTGTGGAGCACATTGAGAACCTGTGCAGCAAGCAGGGCGGCGACAACGAAAAGCTGATCTTCAAGATCCTGAAGCGGGGTGAGAAGCTGAAGCTTGAGACGGCCAAAGAGGAGGCGGACCTGGTGGACAGCGGCCTGCGCTACGATCTGACGGTGCCGCTGTGCCGTTATTATTCCAACAACGCCAACGACCTTCCGGCGCCGTTCAAGGCGCTCCAGATGGGCAACGTGTGGCGGGCGGACCGTCCCCAGAGAGGAAGATTCCGCCAGTTCATGCAGTGTGATATCGACATTCTTGGCGAGCCGTCCAACCTGGCGGAGATCGAGCTGATCCTTGCCACAACGACGCTGCTTGGCAAGCTGGACTTTAAAAACTTTACCATCCGCATCAACGACCGCCGCATCCTGAAGGCCATGGCGGTCTACAGCGGTTTCCCGGAGGAAGCTTACGACGCGGTGTTCATCACTCTGGACAAGATGGACAAGATCGGGCTGGACGGCGTGGCCAGGGAACTGGCGGAGGCAGGCTTCGCAAAGGAAACCATTGACAAATACCTGGCCTTGTTCCAGGAAGTTACGCCGGATACAAAAGGCGTGGAACTGTGCAGAGAAAAGCTTGGCGGATTTCTGAAGCCGGAGTACGCGGATGGACTGATCGACATTATGGATACGGTGAACGCGGTGAAGAGCGCGGACTTTAAGATTGCCTTTGACCCGACGCTGGTGCGTGGCATGTCCTACTACACGGGAACCATTTTTGAAATCGCCATGGACGAGTTCGGCGGAAGCGTCGGCGGCGGCGGACGGTACGACGAGATGATCGGAAAGTTCACCGGAAACCAGACCTGCGCCTGCGGATTTTCCATCGGCTTTGAGCGTATTGTCATGCTGCTTCTGGAGCGGGATTATCAGATTCCCGGCGCCCAGGAGAAGAAGGCGTACCTGGTGGAGAAAAACATGTCTGCGGACAAAATGCAGGAGATCTTCGCCAGAGCCATGGAAGAGCGGAAGGCGGGAATCTGCGTGAATATTTCCGTGATGAAGAAGAACAAGAAATTCCAGAAAGAGCAGCTGGCCCAGGAAGGGTATGCGCAGATCGAGGAATTTTTTGCGGACAGAGTATAAGCGTCAAAAAAAGCCACAAGCAACAAGACGTTAGAGAAGTTTCATAGAGTAACCGGAGGATAGAAGGAAATGGCTGAATCAATGAAGGGCCTGAAACGCACCTGCCGCTGCGGCGAGGTGACCAAGGCCAGTGTAGGAGAAAAAGTAACCCTCATGGGATGGGTACAGAAGAACCGGAACAAGGGAGGTCTGATCTTTGTGGACCTGCGGGACCGTTCCGGAATCATGCAGATTATTTTTGAGAACGGCAAGTGCAGCGACGAGGTGTTTGCCAAGGCAGGAAAGCTGCGCAGCGAGTTTGTGGCGGCTGTGACCGGTACGGTGCAGCTGCGCTCCGGCGCGGTCAACGAGAACCTGGCCACAGGAGAGCTGGAGGTTGTGGGCGAGGACCTGAGGATTCTTTCTGAGTCCGAGACCCCGCCGTTCCCGGTGGAGGAAAATTCCAAGACCCGTGAGGAAGTGCGCCTGAAATACCGTTCCCTGGACCTGCGCCGTCCGGACCTTCAGAGAAATCTGATCCTGCGCTCCAGGGTGGCGATGCTGACCCGTCAGTTTATGGAAAAAGAAGGATTTCTGGAGATCGAGACGCCGATGCTGACCAAGTCAACACCGGAGGGAGCAAGAGATTATCTGGTGCCCAGCCGTGTGCATCCGGGCAGCTTTTACGCCCTGCCCCAGTCTCCCCAGCTGTTCAAGCAGCTTTTGATGTGCTCCGGCTATGACCGCTATATCCAGATTGCAAGATGCTTCCGCGACGAGGATCTGCGGGCGGACCGTCAGCCGGAATTTACCCAGATCGACATGGAGCTGGCTTTTGTGGATGTGGACGATGTCATCGACGTAAACGAGCGTCTGCTGGCATTTTTGTTCCGGGAGGCACTCGGAGTGGAAGTGTCCCTGCCGATCCAGAGAATGACCTGGCGCGAGGCCATGGACCGCTTTGGTTCCGACAAGCCGGATCTGCGCTTTGGCATGGAACTGAAGGATGTGTCCCAGGTTGTTAAGGACTGCGAGTTCGCCGTGTTCCAGAACGCGCTGGCAGCCGGCGGCTCCGTCCGCGGCATCAACGCCAAGGGACAGGGGGCAATGCCGCGCAAGAAGATCGACAAGCTGGTAGAGTTTGCCAAAGGCTACGGAGCCAAGGGACTGGCTTATGTGGCGGTACAGGAGGACGGAAGCCTGAAATCCTCCTTCTCCAAGTTTATGACGGAAGAGCAGATGAAGGCTCTGGTGGACGCCATGGAAGGACAGCCGGGCGATCTGCTGCTGTTCGCTGCCGATAAGAACAAGATCGTCTGGAGCGTACTGGGCGCCCTGCGTCTGGAGCTGGCAGAGCAGATGGGACTGCTGGACAAAAATGAGTACCGTTTTGTATGGATCACAGAATTCCCGCTGCTGGAGTGGTCCGAGGAGGAGAACCGTTTTACTGCCATGCACCATCCGTTCACCATGCCCATGGACGAGGATCTTCCTCTGCTGGACACAGATCCCGGCGCGGTGCGGGCCAAGGCCTACGATATTGTACTCAACGGCACAGAAATCGGCGGCGGCAGTGTCAGAATCCACCAGAACGACATCCAGGAAAAAATGTTTGAAATGCTTGGATTCACCAAAGAGCAGGCTCACAGCCAGTTTGGTTTCCTGCTGGAGGCGTTCAAGTACGGCGTACCGCCCCACGCAGGACTGGCCTACGGTCTGGACCGGCTGATCATGCTGATGGCGAAGACCGAGAGTATCCGGGACGTGATCGCCTTCCCGAAGGTGAAAGACGCGTCCTGTCTGATGACAGAAGCGCCCAGCCCGGTAGATCCGGCACAGCTGGAGGAACTGGGATTGGAGATCGGGAACGAAAATAAGAACGAATAGTGTAACTCTTCAGTCAGCGGAACAGTTGCGGCAACCGTCCGTTGAAAATCACTTCGCGATGGGGCGGATGCCTGCAGACACTATGGTTTCCTACGGTCTGTGCAGTAAATGCACAGACCTGGCTGAACAGTTACCCAATAGTACCTGGCAAAGGAAAGACCAGACGAAATCCGGCGTGACTGCCGCCGCTTTCTGCGGCGCGGGTACGCCGGATTTTAAATAAGGAAAGCAGAACGATGGAAAGTAAATTTGTGATCAGAAACGAGAGGGAGTCTGACTTTGAAAAAGTAGAAACGCTTACAAGGGAAGCGTTTTACAATGTCTATGTGCCAGGATGTATGGAGCATTACCTGGTGCGGAACATACGCAGTCACGAAGATTTTGTGCCGGAGCTGGACTTCGTTCTGGAACTGGACGGCGAGATAGCCGGATCGATCATGTACACAAAAGCAACGCTGACCGATGAAAAAGGAAACCGCAAAGAGATCCTGACCTTCGGCCCCTTGTGCGTATCGCCAAAGGTTCAGAGAAGAGGTTACGGAAAACTGCTGATGGAACACTCCTTTGCCCGCGCGGCGGAGATGGGGTACGAAGCGATTGTGATCTTCGGCAGTCCCTCCAACTATGTGAGCAGCGGATTTAAGAGCTGCCGAACATTCAACGTGTGTACAGAAGAAAGAAAATATCCGGCGGCCATGCTGGTAAAAGAACTGGCCCCGGGAGCCTTGGACGGCAGACAATGGATCTACCGGGAAAGTCCGGCGATGGCCATCCGTCCGGAAGAAGCCCAGGCCTACGATGACACCTTGGAGCCAATGGAGAAAAAATGGCTGCCAAGCCAGGAAGAATTTTATATCCTTAGCAATTCTTTCCTGCAATGACCGGTGAAAACATGCCGTGCCTGCCGTAGATTGCACCCGGAAATCAGCTGTTTTTGCGTTAAGCCAGCGAGCGGGCACAATGCCTGAACCAGCCAACAGCGCAATGCACGCGTCAGTCAATGACGCATAGCACCGCCGTTGGCTGGTTCTTATTTAGAAGTTTAGAAGAAGAGAAAAGAAAGAACAACGCACTGAACCGCCAGGATCACCGGCAGACCAATAACAAACGACAGATGACGCGTCTTATGGCGGAAAAGGTACATCCCCGCCAGACAACCCACAGAACCGCCCAGCACCGCCGCCGCAAACAACGTCCTCTCCGGAATCCGCCACATCCCCCTGCGCGCCCGCGCCTTATCAGTGCCGAACATAAGAAACCCGATCAGATTTACCACAAGAAGATACCCAAAAAACAACTTCATTTCTTATCAACCTCCGTCAAAAACAAAACCAAAAAGAAATCTCCACCTAAAAACACATCCTATCATAACAGATTTCCCGACAAAAAGCCAGTCGCAGCAACCGCAACCTCTTGCCTCGGGAGTTTCGCACATTCTGTGCGAAAACACCTCGCGGGATAGTGATAGGCTGAGCGGTTACTGGACAGCCAACCACCAGAAATGAGGGAGGCGCAGACGTCCGCCGCACTCCCATGCCGCCTGCGCCTCCCTCATTTCGTCCCCCCTTATAAGAATGGTAAGGAAAAAGTAAAACATCGCGGTCCAAACTGTGGTAAGATAGTACAAAAGCAGTTTGCCGCCTCCGCATCATTGGCGGCAAAAAACAGAATCTGCGCTGGAACGTGTTTAAAAATTGTAGGAATGAATTTTCAAACACGTTCTGGAGCGGAGAACATGTGGAGGGTAAGGATGAAGAAAAAAACAGTTGCGATCTTGTGTGCAGTTCTGGTCCTGGTGCTCGCAGGGGCAGGGACACTGTGGTACTTCCTGCGCAGCAGCGGATCAAAGGAAGACGAGGCGGTGGTATATGTAAACACCGTGGCCCAGCTAACCGGAATCATGCAGGGAAACGGACTCCAGAACCGGTTTGCCGGAACGGTGGAGTCGAAAAACACCTGGAAGGTGGAAAAAAACACAGAGAAAACAGTGAAAGAAATCTACGTGGAGGAAGGACAGGAGGTTGTGCAGGGAACACCGCTGTTTTCCTATGATACCGACCAGTTCCAGGCAAATCTGGAACAGGCGCGGCTGGATCTTGAGCGCGGACAGAACGAGATTTCCAGCATGAGCGACAATATCGCCCAGCTGCGGAAAGAAAAGAAATCCGCGCCGAAGGAGCAGCAGGCCAGCTTAACGTTGGAGATCCAGCAGGCGGAACTGGATCTGAAGAAAAAGGAATACGAAATAAAGAGCAAGCAGACAGAGATCGAAGGATTGGAAAGCGACATTTTAAACGCCACGGTGGTCAGCGAGATAGCCGGCGTTGTCAAGACAATCAACAAGGACGATTCCAACGCCAACTATTATTATGGAAATTCCGATAACTCCTTTATCACTGTGCTGGAGACAGGAACCTTCCAGGTAAAAGCCTCCGTCAATGAGCAGAACATGAGCGCCGTTTCACAGGGAATGCCCGTGATCGTCCATTCCAGAGCGGACAGCGAAAAAACATGGACAGGAACGATTAGCAAGATCGATCTGGAGAACGCCACGGCGGCAGGAAATATTTACGGAGGGATATCCTCGGACAGCAGCGCGACTCAGTCCAGCAATTACCCCTTCTATGTGGATCTGAACACCACCGACGGACTGATGCTGGGACAGCATGTGTACATAGAAGTGGATAACGGTCAGGGAACAGAGCCAAAGACGGGACTGTGGCTGCCGGAATATTACATCAACGACATTCAGTCTTCCCCGTACGTGTGGGCGGACAACGGAAAGAACCGGCTGGAGAAGCGGGCGCTGGAGCTGGGCGCCTATGACGAATCCACCATGGAATATGAGATCAAGAGCGGTCTGACCGAGGAAGACGCGATCACATTCCCGGAGGACGGACTGGAAGAAGGAATGACCACCGTTCTCAGCGAAGACGGAAGTCTTGGACTGTATGATCCGAATCAGGGAGCGTCCGATGATCCTGAAAATATGACCGACGATGGAATGATCATGGACGACGGCGCCGGCATGGACGATATGCTCATGGATGAAGAAATGATGACCGACGGAGCGGACGGAGTGATCATGGAGGATGGAACAGACGGCATGATCACCGACGACGGAAGCGGAGCGGACGAGACGATGACCGATGACAGCGGCGAGGTACTTACAGACGGCGGGGAACCCGCGGTGGACGGCCTGGAAGACGCCGCGGCTTCGGATGCTGCGGCAGGTGGAAGTGAGGTGGAAACCCCGTGATTCTTCAGATGAATGGAATTTGCAAGGATTATCTTCAGGGCAAGATGACGGTTCCCGTCCTGAGGGATATTGATTTCTCCATGGAAGAGGGGGAATATGTGGCCATCATGGGGCCGTCCGGCTCAGGAAAGACAACGTTGATGAACATTGTAGGGTGTCTGGATCAGGCCACCAGCGGAACCTTCTTTCTGGACGGGGAGGATATTGGCAAGTGCTCCGATAACCGCATGTCGGATATCCGTCTGAAAAAGATCGGCTTTGTCTTCCAGAATTTTCAGCTGCTGCCCAGACAGTCGGCGCTGGACAATGTGGCGCTGCCGCTTTGCTACGCGGGGATCGCGAAAAAAGAAAGACATGAGCGGGCGGCAGAGGCCCTGGAGCGGGTAGGTCTTGGCGACCGTATGGACTTTAAACCCAACCAGCTCTCCGGCGGCCAGAAGCAGCGTGTGGCCATTGCCCGCGCGATGGTGAACCATCCGAAGATCCTTCTGGCAGATGAACCTACCGGCGCGCTGGATTCCAAATCAGGCGAGCAGGTCATGGAATTGTTTGAAAGCCTTCACAGGGAAGGCGTGAGTATTTTGATGATCACCCACGACGCAGGGATCGCGTCCTTTGCGGAGCGTATTGTGGAGATCAGAGACGGCAGACTGAAAAACAGGGAGGTGGAGACGGAATGAAAAAGCGGAATGTGATTATCGCGTCGATTCTGGCCGTTGCCATTGTCGGCGGAAGCATCGGGGGTTACTACGGGTTCCGCTCCATGAACCGGCCGGTGACGATGGTGTATGCGGTCAGCGATCTGAGCAGCAGCTACTGGGGAGACGATATGACGCTGGAAGGAATGATCACTTCGGACGCTTCTCAGAACGTGTACCTTTCTACGGAGCAGAAAGTAAAAGAGGTTCTGGTGCAGGAAGGGGACACGGTGCAGGAAGGCGACGTGCTGATGTCTTACGATACAACGGCCAAGCAATTGGAACTGGAGACTATGGAACTGAGCCAGAAGCAGGACAGCCTGAAACTGGACGAGGCAAAAAAACAGCTGGAAGAGCTGAAAAAGAAAAAGCCGGTATCCGACACACCGCTTTCGCCGAATCTGGACGATCCTGGTATAGACGAGCCGTTTTTCCCGGATTTTCCGGGACTGGACGATCCGGGAGTTGATGATCCGGGGATTGAGGATCCAGGGCAGGACAATCCGGTGGATGATCCCAATGGCCCAACCACAGAGGAGCCGACGCCGACCCCGCCGCCCTCCTACGACGACGCGCAGGTGTATGACGGTGAGGAGAAGCCTCTGGAAGCCGACGCGGTTCCTTACAAGGGAACCGGCCAGGCAGAGGATCCACTGGTATTTCTCTGCCAGCCGGGAACGGTGATCACCGGTGAGTTTCTGAACCGCATGGCAGGATTGGACGAAAGCGCTGCAAAAGAGGGAGAAGGGCAGGAAAGAAACGCATTCTTCTTCCGGCTGGAGATCCGGAAAGGAAATCAGGCGTCCGGACAGCTGCTGACGGTATGGGAGCAGGACGGTTCTCAGATTACGGAGCCGTACGCGGCAGGTTACCGCACAGTTTTCCAGATGGCGGGAAGAGAGGACCGGAAACCGGACATTTTGTTTGAACAGCCGCTGTCCAGCGTAAACACAGCGGCGGGAACGTCTGTGAAGCTGGACCTGAAGGTTCAGGAGGAAGATGGCGTGTCTTATCAGTACCGGTGGTTCTTCCAGGCCGGTGACGGCGAGGAAAATCAGGAGGATGGACAGCCGGACACCAGGCCAGACGACGGTCAGCAGGAGACAGAAAATGATCCGGAAAGCAAAAGCAGTGGATCCGGCAGTGTGCAGGAAAATACAGACAATCCGCAACAGAAGGATCCGAATATTCCGGGAGACGGGCAAAATGGCGGAGATACTTCCGGCACGGAGGACACGGAGCAGGAAGAAAAGCCATGGGTTGAGCTGACGGAATACGAAGGAATGACAGAGATCACCCTGGATCAGGTAACAAAAAAAGATCAGGGAAATTATATGGTGCAGATTACAGCGGTGAATGCCTATGGGACGTCAAAGGCGGTGGCTACTGCCTGTGTGACCGTGACAGAGAGCGGGAGTACGCCAACACCGACCCCAACGCAGGCGCCGGAGATCAGCGTGACGCCCACACCGGACGCCACGCCCACACCGGAAGTCAGCGTTACGCCGGACGCGACGCCGACACCGGATGTTACGCCGGATCCGACACAGACACCGGACGTCACACCCACAGAGGTTCCTGACGCAACCCCGGCGCCCACAGACCTTCCTGATACAACACCTGCCCCAGGGCCGGCAGATACGCCTGCAGATACACAGACCCCAGCCGATACATCTGCTCCGGTCCCGGCGGATACTTCTGCCAATACGTCTGCGCCAGCGGATACTTCCGGTGCGGCTCCTGCTTCCGAAGGGGTTCCGAACGGGAATCCGGCGTCAGTTCCGACTGACGATTCCAATGGAACGGCAGATACCGAAAACGGTACGGCTGCAGGGAAAACAGCGGCAGCCGGAAACCGGAGATTGAAGGCGTCCACGGTTCTGGCGGCCGGAACGGGCGCAGGCTACCGGGGCAATTCCGGAAATCTGATCCTTGTATCAGGGACGGACGACGATGCTGTTGGTCTGAACACAGACCTTGGGTCTGGCGATGTGCAGGAAACCTATACGAAGGAAGAACTGAAAAAGGCCATTGCCGATAAAGAAAAGGAAATCCGGGATCTTCAGCTGAACGTGAGAGAGGCGGAACTGAAAATCCAGCACGCCAGAAAAGAACTGGAAGACCAGACGGTCAAAGCCACCATTGCCGGCGTAGTGCGCAAGGTAGGCGACCCGGAAAAACCGTCCCAGGACGGCTCCGCGTTTATCCAGGTGGACAGCCAGCAGGGACTTTATGTGAGGGGCTATGTCAGCGAACTGATGCTGGATCAGCTGGTTCCGGGAACTTCGCTGCAGATCAGCTCCTGGTCCTCCGGCGCATTCGCCATGGCTACGGTAAAAGAGATTTCTCCGTATCCAACCGAGGAATATGCTTCTTATGGAAGCGGCGCGCAGGCATCTTATTACCCGTTTACCGCCCTCATTGAGGATGGCGCGGACGGCTTTACAAATATGGAATACGTGGGCATCTCCATGACGGTAGGCATGGATGAGACTTCCCAGAATGCCATTTATCTGAGCAAAACGTTTATCCGTGAGGAAAACGGGCAGAAATATGTATATGTCCGGGCGGAGGATGGAACACTGGAGCGGCGGCCGGTCAAGACCGGAAAGATCCTCTGGGGTTCGCAGTACGAGATCAAGAGCGGCCTGACCTCGGAAGACTATATTGCTTTCCCGTATGCGAAAAACGAGCTGGAAGGCACACAGACAGAGGAAAGCACGCTGTCTGAACTGTACAACTATTAAGGAGGGGAGAATCATGCTGGAAAATATCAGACTGTCCTTTCAGGGAATCTGGTCACACAAAATGCGCTCCTTTCTGACGATGCTTGGTATTATCATCGGGATCGCGTCCATTATCTCCATTGTCTCCACGATCAAGGGGACCAACGAGCAGATCAAGGAAAATCTTATCGGAGCGGGAAACAATAACGTGAAGATCCAGCTGTACCAGGGCGAGGGAACCTACTGGATGGACGGAGGACTGCCAAACGGAGTCTATCAGCTTTCCGACGAGCAGAAGCAGGAGATCCTGGATCTGGACACGGTGGAAAACGCGTCTTTCTATCAGGAAAGAACCTATGCGGACGGTATCGCCTATGGAAGCACCAATCTGGAAGGCGGAAATGTCCTTGGCATTGACCAGAACTATCTGTCTACCTGCGGATATCAGATTTACCGGGGCCGTTCGTTCATCGACAGTGATTTTGAGGAAATCCGCAAGGTGGTCCTGCTGGACGATACGGCCGCTCAGGCCATGTTTCAGGAGGAGGATCCTCTCGGCAAGGTGATCGAGATGCGCAACGAGCCCTTTACGGTTGTAGGGATCGTAAAAAAATCCGATTCCTTTCAGCCGGTGATCCAGTCGATGGAAGACTACAATACCTACAATCAGGAGTCTTACGCTACGGTATTCCTGCCCAATGTCTGCTGGCCGGTGATCTACCAGTTTGACGAGCCGGAGAACGCGGTGGTGATGGCAAAGACCACAGAGGACATGAGCAGCGTTGGAAAAAACGCGGCGGAGATCATGAACCGTTCCATCACCAACACGACGGATTCACTCAGCTACAAGGCGGAGGACCTGCTGGAGAAGGCCAAAAGCCTGCAGGATCTGAGCCAGAGCACCAACAGCCAGCTGATCTGGATTGCGAGCATCTCGCTGCTGGTAGGCGGTATCGGCGTTATGAACATTATGCTGGTATCTGTCACCGAGCGTACCAGTGAGATCGGATTGAAAAAGGCCATCGGCGCCAGAAAGCGCCGGATCCTTGCCCAGTTCCTGACGGAGGCGGCGGTGCTGACCAGCATCGGCGGACTCATCGGCGTGGGAGCGGGAATCGTGATGGCCCAGGTCATCTCCAGAATGTCCAAGACACCGGTGGCGATCAGCGTGCCGTCGATCATCCTGTCGGTGGCGTTCTCTATGATCATCGGTATCGTATTCGGACTGCTGCCGTCGGTGAAGGCGGCGAACCTGAACCCGATCGACGCGCTGCGCAGAGAATAGAGCAGAACAGAAAAACAAAAACAGAATCAAAACAGGATAAAAACAAAGGAAGCCGGCCTAAGGCAGGTAAGGTACCTATTGTGTACTACCGCCGCGGGCCGGTTTTGCTTGTTCCCCGGGGAACAAGCTGTTAATATATAGGAAAAAGCATGAAAAGGGGAACGAGACGTATGTTGATAAAGGAAAAACGCGTGGTATTAAGAGATGGAAGTGAAATCACGCTTCGGAGCGCTGTGGCAGAGGATGCGGAGGAACTGTGCAGACACAGAAAGCAAACTTCGTCGGAAACATATTTTATGGCACGGTATCCGGAGGAATGTGAGGAAGATGCGGAACGCACCCGGAACAAGTTGAACGTTGTAGCGGAAGATGAGAAGGAATTTATGGTAACGGCATTTTGCGGCGGCAAGGTGGTAGGTGACGCAGGGATTGGGAAAATCAGAAACCACATAAAATATCTCCATCGGGGATATATGGGAATATCAATCTGCGAAGAGTTTTGTGGCAGAGGTCTGGGACGCATAATGGTTGAGGCTGTTCTGGAACAGGCAAAAAGCAATGGATTTGAGCAGGTGGAGCTGGGGGTGTTTTCGGACAACTACAGAGCCATCCATCTGTACGAGAGCTGTGGTTTCAGCAGAACAGGGGTGATCCCGCGGGCATTTAAGCTGAAGGACGGAACCTATCGGGACGAGATTCAGATGGTAGTTGTTTTTGGACAGTAATGGCCGGATGCCCGCAGGCACTACGTTTTCATTACGAAACTATATTTCATGCAGTTTTCCGGTCTTTACTTTTCAGAAAAGGTCGTTTATACTATAGCGTGTTTGCATATGGTCCTCCGCGGGAAAGCTGCGGCAAGCTGCGGGCATCGTTTTGCTGTGCTGAATAGTTACCGAAACGGTTACAATTTATAAAAAAGTAAGAATCGTTCACAGATATTTTCCAGTTGACTATGGTATAATGGAGGAGCACCAGAACGTCCGGACGGCGGGGGGACGCGCGGGTGGCGGTGCGGAATACAAAAGTATTGGGAGAAGGAACATGAACATTTTATTTTTTATCACACCGAAAAGCGAGACAGCTTATATTTACGACGATTTTACCCTGCGGCAGACCATTGAAAAAATGGAGTATCACAAATACACAGCGGTTCCCATTCTGAACCGCAAAGGCAATTACATAGGAACCGTCACGGAAGGCGATCTGCTGCGAATCGTCAAGGAGCAGTACACCTTGAGCCTGCATGATGCGGAGGATGTTCCCATCTGGCAGGTGCCCAGGCGGTGGACCTACGAGCCGGTGAACATCAACTGCAATATTGAAGATCTGATCGAACTTTCCATGCGCCAGAATTTTGTCCCGGTGGTGGACGACGAGGGCGTGTTTATCGGGATCATCCGCAGAAAAGATATCATTCAGTATTGCTATGAGAAAAGTGGGATCGGTGAAATAGAGCGCGTGAAAGAGGCGTGAGAAAGAAGCGCAAAAAAGTGAGGAGCGAAGTTTATGAAAAAGTTAATGGAACAGATCGGGGAAGAGCTGGTAAAGGCTTTTGAGAAAGCCGGCTACGACGCGTCGTACGCGAAGGTTACCGTATCCAACCGGCCGGATTTATGTGAATTTCAGTGCAACGGCGCCATGGCGGCGGCCAAGCAGTACCGCAAGGCGCCCATCCAGATTGCCGCGGCCGTTGTGGACGCACTGGGAAAGGACGGCGTGATCGGAGAAGCCGAAGCGGTAAATCCAGGATTTATCAACCTGATGGTAAGTCCGGAGGCCCTTGGAGATTATCTGAATCAGATGCAGCTGGACAAGGATCTGTCTGTGGAAAAGACCAAGGAACCGAAAACCATTATCGTGGACTACGGCGGAGCCAACGCGGCGAAGCCGCTGCATGTGGGACATCTGCGCTCGGCGATCATCGGCGAGAGCGTAAAACGTATGTGCCGTTTTATGGGCCATCGTGTCATCGGAGATGTGCATCTGGGCGACTGGGGCCTGCAGATGGGACTGATCATCACTGAGCTGAGCCTGCGCAAACCAGAGCTGCCGTATTTTGACGAGGAGTATACCGGCGAATATCCGGAGGAAGCGCCGTTTACCATCAGCGAGCTGGAGGAGATCTATCCTGCGGCCAGCGCCCGCTCCAAGGAAGACGCGGAGTACAAGGAGAAGGCTCTGACAGCGACCTACGAACTGCAGAATGGCAGACGGGGATACCGGGCGCTGTGGAATCACATCATGAACGTATCCGTGGCGGATCTGAAGAAGAATTACACCAACCTGAACGTGGAATTCGACCTGTGGAAGGGCGAGTCCGACGTACAGGATTTTATTCCCAAAATGGCGGATTATATGAAAGAGGAAGGATACGCATACTATGACCAGGGCGCGCTGATCGTGGATATCGCGAAGGAGAGCGATACGAAAGAGCTGCCTCCGTGCATTATTCTGAAATCCGACGGCGCGGCCCTTTACACCACCACCGATCTGGCCACGATCATGGACCGTATGGAGCAATACCAGCCGGACGAGATGATCTACCTTGCGGACAAGCGCCAGGAGCTGCATTTCACCCAGGTGTTCCGCTGCGCGCGGAAGACGAAGCTGGTCAACGAGGATACAGGACTTACCTTTATCGGCTTTGGCACGATGAACGGGAAGGACGGAAAGCCGTTTAAGACCCGTGACGGCGGCGTTATGCGTCTGGAGCAGCTGATTTCCGATATCAACGAGGAAATGTTCCGCAAGATTGTGGAAAACCGCAGCGTGAAGGACAAAGAGGCGGAAGGCACGGCGAAGATCGTCGGACTGTCCGCGCTGAAATACGGCGACCTGTCCAATCAGGCGTCCAAGGATTATGTGTTCGATATTGACCGCTTTACCTCTTTTGAGGGAAATACAGGTCCGTATATCCTGTACACCATCGTGCGGATCAAATCGATCCTGGCGAGGTATGCCCAGGAGGGCGGCGTTCTGGAAAAGGGCGTTATGCTTCCGCCGGCAGGCGAGAGCGAAAAGGCTCTGATGCTGGCCGTCGCAGGATTTAACAGCATGATGGAAAATGCGTTTGAGGAAAAAGCGCCCCATAAGATTTGTGCGTATATTTATGAGCTGGCAAATCAGTTCAACCATTTTTATCATGAGACAAAAATCTTAAGCGAGGAAGACCCGAAGCGCAAAGCGTCTTATCTGGCTCTGCTGGAGCTGGTGCGCCAGGTGCTGGAGACAAGCATCGACGTTCTTGGCTTTGAGGCGCCGGAAAGAATGTAGTGATCTTGCAGGACTGACGTTTGGAACTCCGGAATGCTCCCGCGTGACGCGGGAGTACGGGGTAAAAACGGCAGTCCTTTGCTGTTTCACAGGTTAAAAATAAACAGGAAAGCAGACCGGAAAAAGCAGATGGAGCAGATAGGGAATCAGACAGGAAAACAAACCGAAAAGGAAGCAGAAAAGAAAAGAGAAAAACGGACAGGAAGGCAGAAAGGAAAGAAAGTGGATGGAATGGACAGAGAAATCATCCAAAAGAGACTGGGAAGATATGTGAAGAACGCGCAAATGAACGTTCAGACCTGCTCCGGAGTGCTTTGTGGAGGAGCGCGCTGTTATTTTTTCCTCCACAGGATCGGACGCGGCGGAACGGCCCAGGTCTGGAAGGCCGCCGGGATTCCAAGAGGCGGTCTCTGGGCGCTGAAAATCCGGAATAAGACGGAGGACGGCTTGTTTTGTCTGCAGACGGAGGCGGAGCTTCTGGAGGAGCTTACGAATACCGGGAAAGCGGCTCCAGGGCCGCTGTGCGGGGAATTTCCCCGGTTTCAGGAATATTTTCAGACCAGGGAGCGTGAAGTGCTGGTCATGGAGTATCTTAGGGGAATGACCCTGGGAGAGAGTCTGCGCAGAGGAAAGCGGTATTCTGCCGCCGAGATCCTGGAGATCGCTGTCAGTCTGTGCGGGATTCTGGAAAAGCTTCACGGCTGTACGCCGCCGGTCCTGTATCTGGACCTGTCGCCGGATAACATCATTCTGGAACGAGGCGGCGGTCTGCGGCTGACAGACCTGGGGACGGCAGCTGCCTGGCGGCAAAGAGACAAAAGGGATGGTTTCGTCATGACCGGAACTCCCGGCTTCGCCGCGCCGGAGCAGTACCAGGGAGCGGCGAGTCCGGCATCGGATATCTATAGTCTTGGAATGCTGCTCCGCGTTCTGAATGCCTTTGGCGATGAAACGGATGAAAGGCTATGGGGTGTCCGGGAGAAGCTGCAGGAAGTGATTCGTATCAGCACACAAAAAGACCCTGCCCGGCGATACCCGGATATCAAAGCCATGAAACAAGTTCTGGAAAAAAGCACATGTCTGTGATAAAATGATTTCCAATACAAAAAACTTCCAAATCTACCATATTGGCGCAGCCAGTGCGCCATGAAAGGGGTAACAATGTCCGAAGTGATATTATTTGATCTGGACGGAACGCTGACGGATTCCGCCCCAGGCATCACCCGCTGCGTCCAGTATGCGCTGGGATATTTTGGGATCAATGAACCAGATCTGAAAAAACTGGAATGCTTTGTGGGACCTCCGTTAAAGGAAATGTTTATGGAGTATGCCGGGTTTGACGAGGCACAGGCGGAGGAAGCGGTGGCCAGATACCGGGAGCGGTATACGCAGAAAGGCATATTTGAGAACCAGGTGTATGAGGGAATTCCTGAGATTTTAAACCTCTGCCGGCAAAAGGGCAGGGTGCTGGGAGTTGCTTCCTCCAAACCGCAGGTATTTGTGGAGCAGATACTGGAGCATTTTGACCTGCGCCAGTATTTCGACGTGGTTGTGGGAGCAGAGCTGAACGGAGAGAGGACCGATAAGGCGGAGGTGATCGAGGAAGCGCTGCGCCAGCTTGGCTGTGAGAAAAACCGTCAGGATGTACTGATGGTCGGCGACCGGAGGCACGATGTGGAAGGCGCGGCGGCCTGCGGCCTGCAGTGTATCGGCGCGGCCTACGGGTACGGCGGCAGGGAGGAGCTGAAGCAGGCGGGAGCGGTCTATATTGCCGGTTCCGTGGAGGAGCTGGAGATCCTCGCCAGAAATTTTCCCAGACCGTCGTGGCGGCGGTTTCGACTGAGAAAAGAGCTGGCCAGACAGTGGAAGAACAGCCAGGGAAGCGCGTCTGACCGTGAACAGCTGGCGCAGATTCCCATGAAAAGCAAGCTCTGGCGCATCCTGAAGCCGATGCTGACCTATGATCTTACGCTGTTTGCCGTCACTTATCTTGGCGCGCTGGTGCTTTTGTTTTTTACCGGCATGGGCCAGCTGGAAGAACGGCTGTATCAGACCTCGGCGCTGATGACAGGAATCGCCTGTCTGATTGCCATTCCGCTGCTGTGGAAGCAGATGAAAGGCGACGAGGGAATGTTTTCCATGAACCGCCGG
Source organism: Fusicatenibacter sp. (assembly GCA_017887445.1). GTDB lineage: Bacteria > Bacillota > Clostridia > Lachnospirales > Lachnospiraceae > Fusicatenibacter. The sequence continues at coordinate 11,397 of JAGHIA010000035.1, read as the reverse complement.
CGGTGGGACGTACCGACAGCGGCGGCCTGTGTGCTTCTGGTGATGAGCTTTGGCCATCTTCTGAATGCGTTTCTGAATATCATAGGATTCACCCGCTTTTTTGGCGGATACAGCCAGCTGGCCTCGGATATTTACCAGGGGCAGAACTGGCTGCTGCTGGTGGTGACGGTGGGCATCTTAAGCTCTGTGGCCGAGGAACTGGCATTTCGGGGAATGATCTACCGGCGGGCGAAGGATTTCTGGGGATACGGCTGGGCCGCGGTGATCTCCGGCGGACTGTTCGGTCTGTATCACGGGAATGTGGTACAGCTGGTCTACGGAATGATCCTGAGCTTTCTGCTGATCCTGGTCTATGAGTACACCGGAACCCTGTGGGCGCCGGTCGCCGCTCATATCGGGGAAAACATCTGGGGCCTGTTCCGCGGGCAGCTGATGACGTGGCTTGGCAGCCATGTGCCCGGCGGAGGAACGACGCTGCTTCTGGCGGAGGCGGTGATCTGCGCCGCGGCGTTCTGGAGACTGTTTCTGTACGGCAGGATCGGGAACAAAAGGAAAAGACGCTAAGGTTGTAATACGTCCTGCCTATTTTTTACAGAAAAAGCCTTGTATTTCCATTTTTCCTATGATATAATGCAACCGTTGCATAAAAAACACCTGTGTGGATGCCAAAGAAGGTGCCTGCCTTCGGGAGGTTTCGGGGATGGGTTCGGCGGTAAAAAAACACAGGGAAGAGAATAACCAAAAAGGAGAAAAACAATGAGCGTTATTTCAATGAAACAGTTACTGGAAGCAGGTGTTCATTTCGGACATCAGACAAGAAGATGGAACCCGAAAATGGCTCCGTACATCTATACCGAGCGTAACGGCATTTACATCATCGACCTGCAGAAATCTGTAGGAATGGTAGACGACGCTTACAAGGCAGTTGCGGACATTGCGGCTGACGGCGGCACCATCCTGTTCGTAGGAACCAAGAAACAGGCGCAGGACGCGATCTCCACAGAGGCTGAGCGCTGCGGAATGTTCTATGTAAACGAGAGATGGCTGGGCGGTATGCTGACCAACTTCAAGACCATCCAGAGCAGAATCGCAAGACTGAAAGAGATCGAGGCAATGCAGGAAGACGGAACCTTCGACGTACTGCCGAAGAAAGAAGTTATCGCGCTGAAGAAAGAGCTTGAGAAGCTGCAGAAGAACCTGGGCGGTATCAAAGAGATGAAGAGACTGCCGGATGCGATCTTCGTAGTTGACCCGAAAAAAGAGAGAATCTGCGTTCAGGAAGCACATACATTAGGTATTCCGCTGATCGGTATCTGCGATACCAACTGCGATCCGGAAGAGCTGGACTATGTTATCCCGGGAAATGACGACGCGATCCGCGCCGTAAAACTGATCGTTTCCAAGATGGCAGACGCTGTTATCGAGGCAAAGCAGGGCGAGGCAGAGGATGTAGCGGAGGAAGCGTTTGCAGACGAGGCTTCCGAGGAGACAACGGAGGAATAATTACCAATCATTGTCTATTAAAACAGATTCGGAGGAAATGAACAATGGCTATTACAGCAGCAATGGTAAAAGAGTTAAGAGAGATGAGCGGCGCCGGAATGATGGACTGTAAGAAAGCTCTTACAGCTACCGACGGCGATATGGACAAGGCAATCGAATTCCTGAGAGAAAAAGGTCTTGCTACCGCACAGAAGAAAGCCGGAAGAATCGCAGCCGAGGGTATCGTTATGGTTAAGGTATCTGAGGATGGAAAGAAGGCCGTTGCAGTGGAAGTAAACGCTGAGACAGACTTCGTTGCAAAGAACGAGAAATTCCAGGGATACGTTGCTCAGGTTGCCGAGCAGGCAATGGATACAACTGCGGCAGACGTGGAAGCTTTCCTGGCTGAGCCGTGGAAATTCAACACGGAGGAGACAGTTGCAGAGGAGCTGGCTCATCAGATCGCGACCATCGGCGAGAACATGAACATCCGCCGTTTCCAGCAGGTAAAGGAAGACAATGGTTTCATTGCTTCCTACACTCATATGGGCGGAAAGATTGGTGTTCTGGTTGACGTTGAGACAGACGTTATCAACGATGCAGTGAGAGAGATGGCAAAGAACGTGGCTATGCAGGCCGCAGCTCTGAAACCGCTGTACACCAACGAGAGCGAAGTAGATCCTTCCTACATCGAGCATGAGAAGGAGATCCTGACCGCAGCGGCTAAGAACGAGAAACCGGATGCCAACGACAAGATCATCACCGGTATGGTGATGGGCCGTATCAAAAAAGAGCTCAAAGAGATCTGCCTGATGGATCAGGTATATGTAAAGGCCGAGGACGGAAAGCAGTCCGTTTCCAAATATGTAGAGGAAGTTGCCAAGGCAAACAGCGCGAAGATCGTGATCAAAGGCTTCGTTCGTTTCGAGACCGGCGAGGGTATCGAGAAGAAGGAAGAGAACTTCGCGGAGGAAGTTGCAAAGCAGATGGCTGGAAACTAAGCGATCGCTGGAAGAATGCAGCTGCGTTGAAGCTGAAATGATTTGAAACCCCTGAAAAGCCAGTAAAATGGCCTGTTTCAGGGGTTTTCCTATCCCGCTGTAAGACAATGGTTGAGGAACTGTAACGATGAAAAAAAGAGAACATATACACGCGATTCTTTGTATCGCCTTTTTTACATTACTTACGATGCTGGGAAGCGCCCATGACTATATTGTGCAGCGTCCCTGTACGGATTCCGCTTATTTCCTGTATATCGGGAAAGCAATGAAAGAAGGAGCCGTCATGTACAGAGATGTCTTTGACTCCAAGGGCCCTTTTCTGTTTTTTCTGAATTATCTGGCGATGGTTATCCATGAGACCTATGGGATCGTTCTGATCCGTCTTTTGTTTCAGGCTCTTTTTTATACGTTTGCCCATAAGACGATCTGTCTGTTTACACAGAAGAAGCATCAGATCTGGATTGTTCTGTGGGTGGTAACGCTTATGCTTGCCGCGTCACTTCAGGGCGGAGATATGTCGGAAGAATTTGCGCTTCCGCTGATTACGGGAGGATTTTATTTCTTTCTGCAATACGCGGAAAAAGGGGAACTTGCCGGAAGAAAAATCCTGCTCAGCGGTATGTTTTGCGGTCTGGCTTTTTTGCTGAGGGCAAATATGATCACGGTGTGGCTTGTTTACTGCGCGGGAATCTTTGTCTGGCTTTTATGGCAGAGAAATTTCTCCATGCTGATCCGATACTGTCTGTTGTTTGTTGCCGGAGCGGTTCTCGTACATGTTCCGTTTCTGATTTATTTCCTGAAGCATGGGGCGCTTTCGGAGGCGATTTACGGCTCGGTTCTGTTTAATATGGCGTATTCTCAGGAAAGCGCCGTGGCCTTTGGCGAACTGGCAAAGTGGAACGTGAAATTCTTTCTGAGGTATCACTTTGAGCTGTGGCTTCTGCTTTTGGCTTATGCGAATTACAGAATCATAAGATCGAAAACAACCGTGCGGATCAAATATTTTACCGTGGTATTCTGGGTCTGTCTGGCGGGGACCGTATATTTCGTCAATTACTCCCGCTATCTGTACGAGCATTATTTTATGGGCCTGATTCCTGTTCTGATCCTGCCGCTGGCGGTGGGGGTGCGGGAACTGGAGCGCTGGATGGGAAAACGGTTGTCTGCCCGCGTTTCAGCAGTCTGCATGATAGTTCTTCTTATGGCCGCGAATCTGCCGGGAAGCGTTTATTGGAAGAATAATCTGCTCAAATATACGCTGCAGAGCGAAACGGGTAATGTTTATCAGGAGCTGGGCCGTTATATTGAGGAGAACACAGAGGAAGACGATGTGATCTATTCCCATCGCATGTGGGGAATCGTCTATTTGACTTCCCATAGAGATTCCGCTACGAAATATTTTGCCATGACAGCGGCAAACACGGATAATTACCCGGATATGGAGGAGACCTTGTTCAGAGACCTGGAAGAGAAGGAGGCGCCATATATTATTCTTCAGGATGGCAGAATGTTTGGAGAAAAATTAGAGAACGACCTTCTGGAATATGTGGCGGAGAAGTATCATCTGGAAAAAAGCTTTGGGAATCCATCAGGCGATATCCATGTGTACCGAAGAAATGTGAGCGATAATTAGAGTGTTTGAATCTGATCCCTCCAACATGCTAAATCGTGTTGGAGGGATTTTTCTGTCTGGCCCGCCTATGCCATAACGGCATAACGGATATTCAGAAAATGAATTATATGATAAGCGAAAAATTCGTGTATAATCGGATAAGGAAATGAAAAGTGAATCTAAGGGCAAAACCGCCGAAAGGCGGCGACGCAAAGCTATAGGGTCTGAAACGATAAGGAGTATGACAGCCAGTTGCCGATCGATACAGGGTCCGTATGTCGTTCTCAGGAAAATAGCTTTGCAGCATTTTAAGGAGCGATCGTATGGACTTTTATTTATTCATAGCCTCGGCAATTCTGATGATATTGTTTTGTCTGGCCAAAAGCAACAGAGAGTACCGGAAGTGTCTGATTGTTGCCAACGCAGTGATCTGTCTGGTTTATATGAGCTGGAGGGTGACGGCGATTCCCTGGAGGGAAGGGGGCGTGAGTCTTCTGATGGGTTCCCTGCTGTTTTTTGCGGAAGTGTTGGGACTGGCCTCGCTTTTTAACTTTCAGTATCTCTTTATGGGAACCTATCGTCTGGAGAAGAAAACGCTGGGTGATCTTCCAAAGAAAGAGATTCCTTTTGTGGATGTGCTGATCTGTACCTACAACGAGCCGTTATATCTTCTGGAGATGACCATCGCGGGAGCTGTAAATATGAGATACCCTGGCGGCCGTTTTCAGGTGCATGTCTGCGACGATGGCCGCAGAAGCGAATTGGAGGAGCTTTGCCGCAGTTACCGGATCGGATATATCACACGGGGGGACAACGAGGGCGCCAAGGCGGGAAATATCAACCACGCGCTGTCGGTAACTCAGGGGGAGCTGTTCGCCGTTCTGGACGCGGATATGATCCCCACAAAAGAATTTCTGGAAAAAACGGTGGGGTATTTTGGCAATCCCAATCTTGCCTTTGTGCAGACGCCGCAGGTCTACTATAATCAGGACATGTACCAATACAATCTTGGAAAGAGAATACCCAACGAGCAGGATTTTTTTATGAGGGATATCCAGGAAGCGCGGGCGGCCCGCAACGCTGTGCTCCATGTGGGGACCAACGCGGTGTTTCGCCGTGAATTTGTGCAGAATATCGGCGGATATCCAACCTGCTCGATCACGGAGGATATGGCGGTGGGGATGCAGCTCCAGGCGCATGGTTACGACTCAGTCTTTGTAAACGAGGAGCTTGTATACGGCCTGTCCGCCACAACGTTTCCGGAGCTGGTAAAGCAAAGGGACCGCTGGTGCAGAGGAAACCTTCAGGTGTTAAAGCATTACAATCCCATATTTACCAGGGGACTGAGTTTCTCCCAGAAAATCGCTTATCTGGATGGCGGGATCTACTGGTTTGCCAATCTTCAGAAAATGATTTTTCTTTTGTGTCCGCTGCTGTACCTGCTGACCGGGATCCCTATGCTGAATTGCACCATGAGAACGCTTCTCTGCGCTTACGTTCCCTATATTCTGGGACAGTTTTTCCTGTTTCAGGTGTTGGCGCCGAAGACCAGGAGTGTGCGGTGGGCTCATTATTATGAGATGGTGATGGCTCCCTATCTGTCCATTTCCATACTGAAGGAATTATTAAATCTGAACCATTCCTTTAATGTCACATCGAAAGAAAATATCCTGGAGAAAAGGACTTTTCAGCTGAAGGTGGTGATTCCGTACCTGGTTATCCTGGCGGTTACGATCGGAGCCTGGGCGGTCTCCGCCGGGGCGCTTGTCAATGGGGAGCTGCCGTTTACCGCTGTGGCGGTGAATCTTGGGTGGAGCATTTATAATGTTTCCGGTGTCTGGGTCGCCATCCGGGCAGCGGTGCAAAAGCCACTTTTCAGAAAGACAGAGCGGCTGCTGGTTACGGATTCGAAGGACATTCTGGCAAAGTGGGGCAGGGAGTACATAGAGGCGCGGCTGGAGGATATTTCCGGACAGGGGTGCAGGATATCTGTTCCTGAGAACCGGACCATCGGCAAGGGGCGTTATGTGCAGATCTTTTTTGGAAAAGTCCCTGTTCCATGTACGGCTGTCCGCTCATCGGAGGGAATGGTGGCTCTCAGGTTCAGGAAACTGTCTCCCGAACAGATGAGAGCGGTCATGGATATCTTTGTCCGAAATATAAGACCGTATTATCAGGTTGAAAGAAAACAGTTGGAAAACATAGGGAACGTTGAAAGAAACGCTGCCAAAGACATGAAAAAAATGATCATGGCTCAGCGAAACACAGAGATTCATTTAAAGGTGGGAGCAAAGTGACAGTAAGAAAATCCGTCATTTTAAGTCTTTTTGCAGGAATAAGCCTGTTTGTGCTGGTGATGGCGCTGCTGCTGAACAAACTGATCTATGACAGCAATGTTGAATCGGAAGTAAGACATCTGGAAAGTACCATGAAACAGATCATACATGCCATGGAAATCCATGAGGCGCGGGAAAAAGAGGCATATGAGAAGCTGGGGCAGGAGTACGCTGGCAGGGCGGGCGCCGGCGTCATCCTGGAGTCGATTCCCACAGAGCGGCACAGGATTCTTTTCGCGCTGGACCATGAGACGGGAGAAGTGCTGGCTCTGTCAAAAAACAATGAACCTCAGAAGCCTTTTTCTCACGAAAAAATCCGTGACATGGAGGAAAGCGAAACAAGAACGGGCGTGTTTCGTGCAGAGACAGGGGATAAAATATGGAGCGCAACCTTTGTGCGCAGGCAGGGGATCATTTATGGATATGCCTCGGATCTGTCGGCGCTTTTGTCCGGTAGCCGGGAAAGCTTTGTCTTTGGCTTGTCTGTGATCCTTGTGGTGAGCGGGTTTATCCTGTTTTTGGTATATTGGATCTTAGGCCGTCTGGTGATCCATGACCTGGAGAGGATCAACCAGAAGCTGGCGCTGTTTGTGAACGGAGGGAGTATGGTATGCTTCGATGAAGGAAAGAATAGAGAAATAAAGAAGCTTTCCGGCGGTCTGAACAAGCTGGTGTCGGTGATGGAATCAAAGAGGAACCATTTGTGTTCACTGGCGGATATGTTTGATGAGAGCGTCGCCGCTTATGAATATTACGCAGAGCTGAACCAGATATTCTTTTCAGACAATCTGCTGTCCCTGACGGAGCTTTCGGAAGAAGAAATCTGTACCAAAATCCGGTCGGAATACGAGACGGCGAAGCAGCAATGGAGCGGCCGGGAGAACGGATTTTATAAAGAAGAACGATATGAGACAAAAAGCGGCCGCACGCTTATGATCCATCAGACCTGTATGCAGAATATTTCCTACGCGTTTGTGCAGGATGTGACAAAGGCCGCGAAGACCATTCAGAAGCTTAACAAAAAGCTGGAAGAGGAGATGTCAAAAAATACCAGAGACTCCTTGACCGGCCTGTTTAACCGCAATAAAGTCGAGGAAGAAGCGCGGGAAATGTTCCAGGAGGAAAAGCCGCAGGGAATGCTGGTCCTCATCGACCTGGATAATTTTAAGAGGGTCAACGATGAAGCAGGCCACATGGAAGGCGATAAAGTGCTGAAAATGTTCGGGCAGGTTCTGGACCGGCAGTTCCGCGCCACGGATACCAAAGCCAGGCTGGGCGGGGATGAGTTTGTGGTCCTGCTGCAGCAGGAGCTGACGACGGAAGTGCTGCAGCAGAAGCTGAACCGTTTTCTGGATGAGGTAAGGACGGAACTGGAAGAATACTACGGACGTTACAGGCTGTCCGTCAGCATTGGCGTGGCGCCAGTGACCGGGGAGATCCATTCCTTTGCAGAACTGTACAAAAGCGCTGACGCGGCGATGTATGTGGCAAAGCGCAGCGGAAAGGACAGATTCTATGTGAACAAGGAGAACAATACCTGTATGCGTGAAAACTGTATTCACTGCAGAGCCATCTGTGAGCGGAGAAGGATATTGTTCGAGAAAAAAGAGGTGTAGCGTATGATAAATATATCCTGGCTGATGCAGTTTCTGGAAATCGTGGATCAAAAGAGTATCAACCAAGCGGCAAAGACTTTGTATATCAGCCAGTCTGTACTCAGCAGAAATATGAAAAAGCTCGAAGAATCCATGGGTTATCCATTGATGAACCGTTCCAACCAGGGAGTCAGTCTGACCAAGGAGGGACGGCTGCTGTATCAGTGCAGCCAGTCTCTGGCCAATGATATAAAATTCATAGAAGCGCTGCGCAAAGAGGAAGATACGGCAGGCTGTTCAGAACTTCATATTTATCTGTTTTCACTTTTTATGAGAACAGAGCTGCTGCTGGATTACATTTCCGGCGACGACAGCGCTTCTATGGTATTAAAGATTTACGAGGCCAAGCTGAAGGAACTGCTCCAGGGGGTTCAGGAAGATGAACTTGCGGCCGGCGTTGCGGTACTTAGCGATGCGGAAGTATTTTACCTGAAAAAAAGGCTGCCGCATATGAATCTCTCCATGGAAGTCTTAAGCCGGGGAGGCGTGTATCTTCAGGTGCGGGAGTCCTGCAAAGATGTGGAGAAGGATGGGGTTTTGCAAGGCGAGGTTCTGGAACATATGCGGTTTGTTCATCTGGATCTGGACGCATACTCCATTCTGCGGCTGAACCTGAGACTGGACAGCGTATCGCTGACCAACCTGAAGCGCAAGATAATGGTGAACAGCTATCCTATGCTTGTGGAAGTGCTGGCAAACACCAACAGCTTCAGCCTGGGAAATCAGTGGCAGATCGAGGAGATGAAACGTTACGGGATACGGTGCATAGAGATACCGGATATGGAAATGGGGATGAATCTGGTGCTGTTTCAGAACAAGAAGGGTGTTTCCCCGGAAGTGGAAACTTTTGTGACAGCGCTGAAAAGGGTGTATGAGATATGAGGCATAACGTAAAAATTTATGACCGGTACATAGGCGGAAAGAGCAGTCTATGTACCGGTATTTTTATATAAGCTGCGGCGTCGGAACTGCCGTTCACTCCGTCATAGAAAAGGAGCGGCGCCGAAAAGGACAGGCTGAACTATTACAAGGATAGGATATGTCTGGATAGATTTTTGTAAACAGATATAGGATTTGCGAGGAATCTCTGATATAATGAATAGAAAGAATGTCTTGACGTAACAGTTCAGCCTGCCACTATCCGGCGGGGTGTTTTCGCGCAAAATGTGCGAAAATCCCGAGGCCTGCAGCGCGAAACTGCATGAAATGCAGTTTCTGTGCATCGCGAAGCGTGTAATCGTTCAGCAACGCTGAACGGTTACGTCTTGACAACATTTCAGAAATAAGGGGTCTGAGTGTAACAGGCGTTAAGGAGTGTGATAAAGTGCCGGCCAGGAAAAAGAAGCTGCCAATAGGGATAGAAAATTTTGAAAAGCTGCGGACGGAAGACTTTTACTTTATAGATAAGACGGATTTTATCAGAGAACTGTTGGAAAACTGGGGAGAGGTAAATCTTTTTACACGCCCGAGGCGGTTTGGAAAGTCTTTGACGATGAGTATGCTGAAAAGTTTTTTCGAACCAGGCCAAAAGAAAGAGATTTTTCAGGGACTGGAAATCTCAAAAGAGATTTCGCTGTGTGAAGAATATATGGGGAAATTTCCCGTGCTGCTGATCTCCCTGAAAAGTATCCAAGGGGAAACTTATGAGAAAGCACTCGATATGGCGGTTCAGGTCATCAACGGGGAGGCCAGAAGGTTCCAGTATCTTCTGGACAGCGAAACCCTCACGTCCTATGACAAACAGGCGTTTTCCGCGCTTTTGCAGAATGAAATGAGTGAAGCGGTTCTGTGCAGCAGCCTGAAGGTGATGTCCGAACTGCTGGAAAAGCATTTTGGCCGCAAAGTCATTTTGCTGATCGATGAATACGACGTGCTGCTGGCCAAAGCTTTCGAGCGGGAATATTATGATCAGATGGTTTTCTTTATCCGGAATATGCTGGAGCACGCGCTGAAGACCAATGACAGTCTGAAATTTGCTGTGCTGACCGGATGTATGCGCATCTCCAAAGAAAGCATATTTACCGGTTTAAATAATTTAAAAGTATTATCTGTGGCCGAAGCAGCGTTTAGCGATGCGTTTGGCTTTACGGACAGGGAAGTCAGGGAAATGCTGAAATACTATGAACTGACCGGACATTACGACCAGATCAGAGAATGGTACGATGGCTACCAGTTTGGAAACGCCAACGTATACTGTCCCTGGGATGTGATCAATTATTGTGACGCACTGAGGACAGATCCGGACGCACAGCCAAAAAACTACTGGCTGAATACCAGCAGCAACGAGGCGGTCCGGCGATTTATCAGAGAATCAGACAAAGGAGCGGCCCGGCGCGAGATTGAGAAACTGGTTGCCGGAGAAGAGATCACAAAGGAAATCCGTCAGGAGCTGACTTACAAAGAGATGTATACTTCTATGGATAACCTTTGGAGCGTCTTGTTTACCACAGGCTACCTGACACAAAGAGGCAAACCGGACGGAAACAGCTTCTGCTTGGCAATTCCCAATATTGAGATCCGAAACATTTTCACGACACAGATTATGGAATATTTCAAAGAGAGCGTTCCGAAGAATGGAGAGGCATTGAAGGAATTCTGCAATGCGTTAAAACAAGGCAATGCTCAGAAAGTAGAAGAGAAACTGGAAGAATATCTGAAACGGACGATCAGTATCCGCGACATCTTTGTGAAGAAACCGATGAAAGAAAACTTTTACCACGGAATCCTGCTGGGAATCCTCGGATATCAGGACACCTGGAGCATTTCTTCAAACAAAGAAGCCGGGGATGGCTATAGCGATATCCTGATAGAAACCGATGACGGAGAAACAGGTATAATCTTAGAAATTAAATACGCACAAAACGGAAACCTGGAATCCGCCTGCCAGGAAGCACTGACACAAATCGAACACAGACACTACGAAGAAGAGCTGCTCGATGCCGGTGCAGAACACATTTTAAAATACGGCATCTCATTCTGGAAAAAGAAATGCCGCGTGATCCTCGCCGTCGCCCACCAATCCGTCACAACAAAATAAAAACCATCTCATAAAAAATAATTTCCACCACCCCTACGCATCCACCGTCACACGCATCCAACAACCAGAAAGCGAGCCGGGGCAGGACGGGCAGCGCGGACGACAGCGGGCCAGGGGCGGGCGGCCTATGCGAAACAAAGGCGTCTGCAAAGCCGCGAGAAAATCTTAACGTTTCAGGGGCGCGGCGGATGGGGCAGGCGAAGGACTTCCTGTCCTGAGCCTGAGGCGCGCTGAGTCGGGAAGTTATCAAAACTTCCTGACGAATCGCGCCGGT
>JAGHIA010000034.1 GCA_017887445.1 Fusicatenibacter sp. | reverse complement strand
TGAAAAGGAAAAACCCCGGAAACCGCGTAGTTCCGGGGTTTTTGACCACTTTTGATAAAGTTTAGCGCTTGCTGAACTGCGGAGCGCGACGGGCAGCCTTGAGGCCGTATTTCTTTCTCTCTTTCATTCTCGGATCACGAGTCAGGAATCCTGCTTTTTTCAGAACCGGTCTGTAATCAGCGTCTGCCTGAACCAGAGCGCGGGCGATACCGTGACGGATCGCGCCTGCCTGTCCTGTATAGCCGCCGCCGTGTACATTTACCAGTACGTCAAATTTATCGGTGGTCTCTGTCGCTGCCAGAGGCTGACGAACGATTACCTTTAAAGTTTCCAGACCAAGATATTCGTCGATATCTCTTTTATTAATAGTAATTTTACCTGTTCCCGGTACAAGATATACTCTTGCGATAGATTTTTTTCTTCTTCCGGTTCCGTAATATTTTGCGCTAGCCAATGTTTTTTACCTCCCTGTTAAAATTTTAATACTTCCGGCTTCTGAGCTGCGTGCGGATGCTCTGCACCTGCATATACATGAAGCTTGCTGTACATCTGTCTTCCCAGAGGTCCTTTCGGGAGCATACCTTTTACTGCGAGTTCGATCACTTTTTCCGGCTTCTTCGCAAGCATCTCGCGAAGTGTGGTCTCTTTCATACCGCCGACATATTCGGAATGTTTGTAGTAGATCTTCTGATCCAGCTTTTTACCGGTTACGTTGATTTTGTCAGCGTTGATTACGATTACATAATCTCCGGTGTCAACGTTGGGAGTATACTGCGGTTTGTTTTTTCCGCGCAGTACGCTTGCTACTTCAGATGCCAGACGTCCTAATGTACATCCATCTGCATCTACTACATACCATTTTCTTTCAATCTTATCTGGATTTGCCATAAAGGTGTTCATGGATATAACCTCCTGTAAATTTTCACTATTGGTTGCATATATTAGAAAAACCGCCTCGCCGGGGCTAATGGTCTCGGGGTTTTCATACTATGTCACAGTTGTTAATTATATTATACGCCTTTTCCAATGTCAACTCTTTTTTTCCGTTTTTTGTCAAGATTTTGTAACAGTTCAGCTGGCTGAATAGTAACAGGATTTTCCCACTCCGGATATTGGATCTCAAGAAGCGTCAGTCCCTCCGGTCTGGCGGTCGGTCCTGCCTTGGCCCGGTCCCTGGCCTTTAGCAGCGTCTCCATATATTCCGGGGGCCACGTTCCCTTGCCAATCTCCATCAAGGTCCCCACGATAATGCGGACCATATTGTACAGGAACCCGTTTCCGGTGATCTGAAAACAGATCATATCCCCCTCTTTCCACAGGCGGGTCCGGTAAATCGTCCGGACAGTGTCCGTCACCGCCGGATTGGCGGTTGCCAGGCTCTTGAAATCATGGGTGCCTTCCAGATAACCGGCGGCTTTTTCCATGGCATCCACGTCCAGTTTTCCATACCAGAAGTTGGAATACAGACGCCGGCAGGGGTCCGCGAAGGTACGGTTCAGGATCCTGTACTCATAAGTTTTGACTGTTTTTGTAAACCTGGGATGGAACTCCAAAGGAACCTCCATGGAATTCTGGATCCGTATATCCTCCGGCAGATATGTGTTCAGGGCAAATGCGATCTTATCCGCAGGCATCCGTGCCTCCGTGTCAAATACCGCCACGTTTCCAAGCGCGTGAACGCCGGCGTCGGTGCGGCTGGCGCCGATGGTGGACACCGGTGTCTGAAACAGACTGGAAAGCGCCTGGTTCAGCTTTTCCTGCACGGAAACTCCGTTGGGCTGTACCTGCCAGCCGCAGTAACTCGTTCCGTCATAAGCGACGGTCAGTTTAATACGTCTCATATTCCCTTACCTTTCCCGCAGGCACATAGATTGTGTTTGAGCAACCGTTCAGCCTGCCACTATCCCGCGAGGTGTTTTCGCACAGAATATGCGAAAATCCCGAGGCCTGCAGCGCGAAACTGCATGAAATGCAGTTTCTGTGCATCGCGAAGCGTGTTTTTGGAACAAGTTCCACGCAACGTGAAGCGTGCGGATTGCCGGAATGAATTTTCAAATACGCTCTTGCTCCGGCGGTATTAAAACCCAAAAATCACGCCCAGGATACTTGTCCCAAAATAGACGGCAAGAATCCCGTAAGCAATATAATCCCGCATTTTATAGACCAGCGGCTTCATCTGGGTCCTGCCTTCCTCTCCGTGATAGCAGCGTGCCTCCATTGCCAGCGCCAGGTCGTTGGCGCGGCGGAACGCGGAGATAAACAGCGGCACCAGAAGCGGCACCATGTTTTTTACCTTCTGCATAAGATTTCCGCTCTCAAAATCCGCCCCTCTGGCCATCTGCGCCTTCATGATCTTGTCCGTCTCATCCAGCAGGATCGGGATAAACCGCAGGGCAATGGACATGACCATAGCAATCTCATGCACCGGCACATGGATCTTTTTCAGAGGACCAAGCAGCGTCTCCAGACCGTCGGTCAGCTGATTGGGCGTCGTGGTCAGCGTCATGATGGACGCGCCGATGATCAGGAAGATCAGGCGGATGCCCATGCGGCCGGCCAGGATCAGTCCTTCCTTCGTAATATGAAGCTTCCAGATGGTAAGCACAGCCTCGCCCGGCGTAAACAGCATATTAAAGACCAGGGTGATCATCAGCAGGATCACGATGGACTTCAATCCCTTGACCATAAATTTGAACGGTACCTTCGAGAGTACGATCATGCAGACCAGAAACAGAGTCCCCAGTATATATCCCCAGCTTTGAAACAAAAACAGGGAGACAATGTATGCCAGCGTCCCTACGAATTTCACCCTCGGGTCCAGACGGTGCAGCACGGAGTCCGCCGGATAATACTGTCCTATTGTGATATCTCGTATCATGTTTGCCTGTACCTTTCTCTTTTACATGTGATTCAGCGCTTTCAGAACAGACGCTTTCGCTTCCTCCACCGTGGTCGCCGTAACGTCCACGTCCATGCCCCGCTCCTTCAGCGCGTGCATGATATACGTCATCTGCGGCGCCGCAAGCCCCATCTGCTCCAGCTCTTTGTAGTGGGAAAACACCTTTTTCGGCGTATCGTCAAAGGCTACATGGCCTTTGTTCATGACGATGATCCGCTCCACATACCTTGCGATATCCTCCATGCTGTGGGATACCAGCATCACCGAGATGCCCCTGGTCTCATGGAGCAGCGCCAGCTGATCCAGAATCTCGTCTCTGCCCTTGGGATCCAGACCTGCCGTCGGCTCGTCCAGAATCAGGAACGACGGGTTCATGGCCAGCACACCGGCGATCGCCACCCGGCGCTTCTGTCCGCCGGACAGCTCAAACGGTGATTTTTCATAGAACCGCTCGTCCAGTCCCACATGTTTCAGCGCTTCCCGCGCCCGCTCCCTGCATTCCTCCGGGGACAATCCCTGGTTTTTCGGCCCGAAACAAACGTCCGTGATCACATCCGTCTCGAACAGCTGGTGCTCCGGATACTGGAAGACCAGCCCCACATGGCTGCGCAGCTCCCGCAGGTTGTAGCCTTCCTGCCAGATGTCCTCCCCGTTGTAGAACACGTTTCCCGAGGTGGGGCGGATCAGGCCGTTGAAATGCTGGACCATCGTTGATTTTCCGCTGCCGGTGTGACCGATCACGCCGACAAACTGTCCGTTTGGAATCTCCACGGATACATGCTCCAGCGCATGCATCTCATAGGCGGTTCCCGGACTGTAGGTATAAGTCACATCTCTCAATTCTACTGACATAACGCATCCACCAATTCCTCTATCGTCAGAATCCCGTCGGGAATGTCAACCCCTGCCTGCTTCAGCTCGTAAGCCAGCAGCGTGACCTGCGGCACGTCCAGCCGCAGAGCCTTCAGCTCCTCCACGCGGGAAAATACTTCTCTTGGAGTTCCCTGCATCACAACACGTCCCTGATCCATGACAAAAACCTTGTCCGCAAAGACGACCTCCTCCATGTAATGGGTGATCAGGATCACCGTGACGCCTTCTTTCTCATTCAGCTCCCGCACGGCTTTTAAAACCTCTTTTCGGCCGTTGGGATCCAGCATCGCCGTGGGTTCGTCCAGAACGATACATTTTGGCCGCATGGCCATGACTCCCGCGATGGCGACTCTCTGTTTCTGTCCGCCGGACAGCTTGTTGGGGGAATGATGGCGGTAGGCAATCATCCCTGTGGCACGGAGGCTTTCATCCACCCGCCGCCAGATTTCGTCGGTGGGCACGCCGATGTTCTCCGGACCGAATCCCACATCCTCCTCCACAACGCTTCCGATGATCTGGTTATCGGGATTCTGGAAGACCATTCCCGCCTTCTGGCGGATCTTCCACACGTCCTCCTCCTGGGAGGTGTCCATGTTGTCCACCCACAAGGTTCCTTCTGTCGGCACCAGCAGTCCGTTGATATGCTTCGCCAGGGTGGATTTTCCGCTGCCGTTGTGGCCCAGCACCGCGATAAACTGACCCGCCTGGATGTCCAGGTTCACGTCGTCGATGGCTCTGGTGACCTCCGGCTCCTTGCCTTCTTCCTCATATCTGAAATAATCAAAGCCAAGCTTGGCCGCTCTTATAATTCCCATGCTCTCACTCCTGTATTGGCTCTTCCTCGTCCGGAATCCGGATAAACTCCTCGATCAGCTCCCAGATTTCCTCCCGTCCCTGTTTCGTCTGGGCGGAGAAGGGGATCACCGGAGTTCCCGGTACCACATGCAGCGCCGTCTTCACAAGCTTCACCTGCTTCGCCACCTGGCTGCGCTTGATCTTGTCCAGCTTTGTGGCGATAATGATCGGCTGGAAACCGTTGCTGACGATCCAGTCGTACATGGCCGCGTCGTTGGCGGAGGGCTCATGGCGGATATCGATCAGCAGAAAGACTGCCCGCAGCATCGGGGACGTATGGAGATAATTCTCAATCATCTTTCCCCATTTTGCCTTGATCTCCTCGGACACCTTAGCGTAGCCGTAGCCTGGAAGATCCACCAGATACAGGTCCTGATTGATATGATAGTAATTGATAGTCTGCGTTTTGCCCGGCTGGGAACTGGTGCGTGCCAGCGCTTTCCGGTTCATCAGTGCGTTGATCAGGGAAGATTTTCCCACGTTGGATTTTCCGGCGAAGGCCACCTCCGGCTGTCCGGTGTCCGGCAGCCGGCTGGTGATCCCGCAGACATACTGCAGCTCCACATTTCTCAGAATCATTGTTTTTCCTCCTGCCAAAGGGCCTGTTCCAGCACTTCCTTCATAGTTCCCACAAAGCAGATGGTCAGTCCGTCCGTGATCTCACGGTCCATCTCCTCCACATCCGGGCGGTTTTTCTCCGGCACGAGAACCGTGGTGATGCCGGCCTTCTTGGCCGCCAGCAGCTTCTCCTTCAGACCGCCGATGGGCAGCACGCGCCCGCGCAGGGTGATCTCCCCGGTCATGGCCAGGTCGGCCCGCACCGGTACGTTGATCATCGCCGAGAGCATGGCTGTGGCCATTGTGATTCCCGCCGACGGGCCGTCCTTGGGAACGGCGCCCTCCGGGATATGGATATGTATGTCGTGCTTCTCAAAGAAGTTTTCCGCGATCTGATACTCCCCGGCTACCGAGCGGATATAGCTAATGCCTGCCTGGGCCGATTCCTTCATCACGTCGCCCAGCTGCCCTGTCAGCATGAAATCGCCGGTTCCAGGCATGATGTTGACCTCGATCTGCAGGGTATCTCCGCCTACGGAGGTCCACGCCAGTCCGCGGACAATGCCCACTTCCGGCTTTTCGTTTTTCATCACATAGTCGAAACGGCGGCGGTCCAGAAACTCTTCCAGATTATTACTGGTCACATCCACATGGTCCTTCTTTTCCTCCAGGAGCCTGCGGGCCGTCCGGCGGCAGATCCGTCCGATCTGACGTTCCAGGGAGCGGACGCCGGCCTCCTTGGTATAGCCGCTGATGATCTCCGCCAGCGCTTCGTCTGTGATGGTCAGCTGAGATTCCTTGATGCCATTGTTCCGCATCTGTTTCGGAATCAGATGCTCCCGGCCGATATGGAACTTCTCATTTTCCGTATAGCTGGTGATCTCGATCAGCTCCATACGGTCCAGAAGCGGCCGCGGAATGGTCTGCACGTCGTTGGCTGTGGCGATAAACAGCACCTCAGACAGATCCACGGGAATCTCCACATAGTGGTCGGCAAATTTGTTGTTCTGCTCGGAATCCAGCACCTCCAGCAGCGCCGACGCTGTGTCTCCCTTATAGTCTGAGCTTACCTTGTCGATTTCATCCAGAAGGATCAGCGGATTTTTCACGCCGGCCTGGTGCAGGCTCTGGACGATCCGTCCCGGCAGCGCGCCCACATAGGTCCTTCTGTGGCCGCGGATCTCCGCCTCGTCCCGCACGCCGCCAAGGGAAATGCGCACATATTTTTTGCTGAGCGCCTTTGCCACCGAGCGGGCGATGGAGGTCTTGCCGGTTCCCGGCGGTCCAACGAGACAGAGAATCGGACTGTCTCCTTTTTTGGTCAGTGTCCGCACCGCCAGATATTCCAGGATCCTCTCCTTCACCTTGGTGAGTCCGTAGTGGTCGGCCTCCAGGATCTCCCGGGCCTTTGCCAGGTTCTGGTTATCCCTGGAGGTTTTGTCCCACGGAAGGCCCAGCAATGTCTCAATATACCCGCGGATCACCGCGCCCTCGGAAGGGTTGTTGCCTACATTTTCAAACCGCCGGATCTCCTCGCGGATCTTCTCCTTCACTTCTTTGGAAGCCTTCAGCGCTTCCGCTGCTTTCCGGTAGCCTTCGATCTCAGACTGTACATTGTCCTCGCCCAGCTCTTCGCGGATGATCCGCAGCTGTTCCCGCAGAATATATTCCTTCTGATTCTGATCGATCCGCTCCTTGATCTTTCGCTGAAGCTCTATGCGGATCTCCATAATCTCCACTTCGTTGGCCAGGATCGTACACAGTACGTCGTACCGGTCCCGAAGCAGCACTGCCTCCAGAAGCTTCTGGCGCTGCTCATAATCCAACGGAAGATTGATGGCGATCTGGTCCACCAGACGCCTCAGGTCTTCATTCTCTATGATCTGCATTGCCAGTTCCTGACTGATCTTCTGCCCTGTCTGGCAGTATGCGGAGAAAAGCTCCCGGAGATTGCGGCCCATGGCCTCCTCTTCATTTTCCGTCAGCGGCTCCTCCGCCAAATGGTCAAAGGTTTCAATCTCCGCCTCCAGCCACTGGTCGTTGGGTTCAAAGCCGATCAGCTCCGCCCGCTCCTCCCCTTCCACAAGAATACGGACTACGCCTTTCGGCAGCTTCACCACCTGTTTGACCGTGGCGATTGTTCCAATCTTATATACGTCAAGCAGACCCGGAACTTCCGTATCCGGGTCTTTCTGCGTTACCAGAAATACTTTCTGCTCCTGCAGCATCGCCGCCTCCACTGCTTTCACGGAACGGCTTCTGCTGATATCAAAGTGTACGATCATATCAGGCAGGATCGTCGTTCCACGAAGGGCAATGGCCGGCAGAATCCTGATCAATTCACTCATGTTTACCCCTTTCACGGCACACTGGCTGCGCCAATACCGGCAAATGCGGAAGTTCACTTCCAAACCTGCCCCTTTCATGACGCACTGGCCGCGCCAATAATGGCAGATGTGGAAGCTTGCTTCCACATCTTTTTCTGCTGATGTATGCCTGTACTTTCTCCTGTTGTTTAAGCCGTTTCCGGTCTTCCTCCGGCACGGCGCTTGGACGAACGCCTGGTAAGCGGCGCCGGTTCTCCGTGTACCAGCACCGGCTGGGCCTTTTCCTCCACAGCTTCTCTGGTGATCCGGCACTCCTGGATCGTATTATCCGAAGGCGTGTCGAACATCACGTCCATCAGCGTGGACTCTACGATCGCCCGCAGACCTCTGGCGCCTGTCTTTCTCTCCAGCGCCTTCTCCGCAATGGCTTTCAGCGCGTCCTCGTCGAAGTCCAGCTTCACGCCGTCCAGCTCAAACAGCTTCTGATACTGTTTGACCAGAGAGTTTTTCGGCTCTTTCAGGATCTGGATCAGTGTATCCTCGTCCAGGGCGTTCAGCGTCACAACCACCGGCACACGGCCGATAAACTCCGGAATCATTCCGAATTTCACAAAATCCTGGGGCATCACGTCCTTCAGAAGCTTTCCGACGTTCTGCTCCGCCTTTTCGCGGATCTGGGCGTTAAAGCCGATGGATTTCGCGTCCTGACGGGTCTCAATGATCTTTTCCAGTCCCTCGAAAGCTCCGCCGCAGATAAACAGGATGTTTGTGGTGTCGATCTGCAAAAACTCCTGATGCGGATGCTTTCTTCCGCCCTGCGGCGGAACGGAGGCCACGGTTCCCTCCAGAATCTTCAGCAGCGCCTGCTGCACACCCTCGCCGGATACGTCTCTGGTAATAGAAGCGTTTTCCGATTTTCTTGTGATCTTGTCAATCTCATCTATATAGATAATTCCGTGCTGGGCACGTTCCATATCGTAATCTGCCGCCTGAATCAGCTTCAGCAGAATATTTTCCACATCCTCACCGACGTAGCCGGCCTCCGTCAGAGCCGTCGCGTCCGCGATGGCAAACGGTACGTTCAGAAGACGCGCCAGGGTCTGGGCCAGCATCGTCTTGCCGCATCCGGTGGGTCCAAGCATCAGGATGTTGCTCTTCTGCAGTTCCACGTCGGAGGTTTCTCCGGAAAGCACCCTCTTATAGTGATTGTACACCGCGACGGAAAGAACTTTTTTCGCCTCGTCCTGACCGATGACATACTCATCCAGAAATTCCTTGATCTCTCTTGGTTTCATCAGATTAATCTCGTCGGAATCTGCCTGCGCATAGTCGTCTTCCAATTCTTCCTGTATGATCTCTGAACAGATCTCCACGCACTCGTCGCAGATGTAAGCGCCGTCAGGGCCTGCGATCAGCTTGTGGACCTGGTCTTCTGTCTTGCCGCAAAAGGAACAACGTATTCTGATATCATTCCCTTTTATTGCCATTTTTACTCCTTTCATGGCGCACTGGCTGCGCCAATAATGATAGATTTGGAAGTTTGCTTCCAAACTTTTACTTCTTTTCCATTTGATTCCATTCGATATTTCGTTAACATCCAGCTGCGAAGCTGAACGGCATAACAGTTCAGCCAGCTGAACTGTTATGAACGGTCACTGCGGTTTTCGCATCCCCATAAAAAGGTGTCACAAAAGCCTTGCAACCTTTACTTTTGGGACACCTTTTTCTATCGCACTATCGATTTATCGTTTATCGTTTCTCAATCACATGATCGATAAGTCCGTATTCTACGGCCTCCTGCGCGGACATATAGTTGTCGCGCTCGGTATCGATCTCGACGCGCTCCAGAGGCTGTCCGGTATTGGCAGACAGGATCTCATTGAGCTTTTTCTTTGTCTTTAAAATATGATCTGCTACGATCTTAATCTCCGTCGCCTGTCCCTGCGCGCCGCCGGACGGCTGGTGGATCATAATCTCGGCGTTGGGAAGCGCAAGG
This sequence comes from Fusicatenibacter sp., assembly GCA_017887445.1. Lineage (GTDB taxonomy): Bacteria > Bacillota > Clostridia > Lachnospirales > Lachnospiraceae > Fusicatenibacter. The sequence continues at coordinate 40,902 of JAGHIA010000034.1, read as the reverse complement.
CGTTTGCCCTTGGTTCCCCCAGCCAGTAAGAAGGCGCCCATGCTTGCCGCCATTCCCATACAGATCGTGGAGACGTCACATTTGATGTACTGCATGGTATCGTAGATCGCCATGCCCGCTGTCACGGAACCGCCCGGACTGTTGATATACAGGTGAATGTCCTTTCCCGGGTCTTCGGATTCCAGAAACAGAAGCTGCGCCACGATCAGATTGGCGGAAACGTCCGTCACCTCTTCCCCAAGGAAGATGATGCGGTCCTTCAGCAATCTGGAATAGATGTCGTAACTTCTCTCCCCCCTGCTGGTCTGTTCAATGACATAAGGTACTAAACTCATTTCAGGGCCTCCTATCTAATTTCGCCTATTAAGCTTCCTCAGCGGCTGTTTCTACTTCTTTGGCGCTGTCAGCCATCAGGGTTACTGCTTCCTGAACGGCCAGATCCTTCTTCATCTGATCTTTCTGATAGTCGTCGATCAGCTCTTTGAATTTATCCAGCTCCATCTTGTACATTTCAGCCATTTTGGACAGCTCCTCATCCAGCTTCTCGTCGGAAATCTGGATATTTTCAACCTCCGCAACTTTCTCCAGAACCAGTCTGCTCTGGATCCGCTTCATTGCCTGCGGTCTCATCTGCTCCTGCATTACCTCTGCGGTAGCGCCTGTGAACTGCATGTACTGCTCCATGGTCAGACCCTGGGACTGGATTCTTCTCGCGAAGTCCTCAATCAGCTGATCGATCTGTGTCTTTACCATCGCCTCCGGGATATCCATGGACGCATTCTCGATGGCTTTATCTACCACTGCGTTTTCCTTTGCGTTCTTCGCAGCTTCTTCTTTTCTCTTGCTGATGTTGTCTTTGATTTCTTTCTTGTACTCCTCCAGAGTATCGAACTCGGAAACATCCTTTGCGAAATCATCGTCCAGCTCCGGAAGCTCTTTTGTCTCGATCTTGTGGATCGCACATTTGAACACTGCGGCTTTGCCTTTCAGCTCCTCTGCCTGGTAATCCTCCGGGAAGGTTACGTTTACTTCCACCGGCTGCTCCAGGGAAACGCCTGCCAGCTGCTCCTCAAAGCCCGGAATGAAGCTGTGGGAACCAAGGGTCAGCGCGTAATCCTTGCCTGCGCCGCCTTCAAACGCAACGCCGTCCACAAAACCTTCGAAGTCAAGCGTTACCTTGTCGCCTTCCTGTGCCGGACGGTCTTCCACATGGATGGTTCTCGCGTTCTTCTCCTGCTCTTTCTTCAGCTCTGCCTCGATCTCCTCGTCAGTCACTTCCACGTCTGCCTTCGGAACCTCCAGGCCTTTGTACTCGCCCAGGGTTACTTCCGGTTTTACGGCTACTTCCGCGGTGAAGATGAACGGTTTTCCTTTTTCGATCTGCTCCACGTTGATCTCCGGACGGGAAACGATATCCAGTCCGCTTTCCTCTGCGGCTTTCTCGTATTCGATGGGGATCAGGCTGTTGACAGCGTCCTCATAGAATACTGCCGGGCCGTACATTTTTTCTACCATCGCTCTCGGAACTTTTCCTTTGCGGAATCCCGGGATGCTGATATTTTTTTTCTGTTTCTGGTATGCCGCATTTAACGCTTTCTCCAGTTCTTCGGCTGCTACCTCAACGGTAAGTTTGGCCATGTTCTTTTCCAGATTTTCAACCTGTACACTCATGATAACTATTTTCCTCCTTGCTTATCTGAAAAGCAGCCGGTGTATGGCGCCAGCATACTTCTCCACTCTACAGTCATTATTGGAGTATAGCACATTCCTGACAAAAACGCCAGTAGTTTTTTTCTGTCTGTGAAATTTGACGTAACCATTGACGTAACCGTTCAGTCCGCCACTATTCCACGAGGTTTTTCGTGCAGAATGCGCGAAAATCCCGGGGCCGGACAGCTTTACGCATATGGATAGACGATTTTTTCCGCCATTTGCCTTGCTGCCTCCGCGCCCTGAAGCTGGGTCAGGACCTCAAGGGCAAAGTCTACGGCCGCGCCCATGCCGCGTCCTGTGGTGACGTTTCCGCTGGTGACCGCGGGTTTTTCAAGTACGGTGGCGCCCGTCAGCTTTTCCTCGAAGCCGGGGAAGCATACGGCTTCTTTTCCTTCCAGCACGCCAAGCGCTCCCAGCACGCTGGGCGCCGCGCAGATTGCCGCCAGGCGGCGGCCCTGGCTGTAGTAGGAAAGGATCAGGTTCTTCAGCTTTTCGTTGGCTCCCAGATTCAGGGTTCCGGGCATTCCTCCCGGCAGGAATAAAAGGTCGCCGTCCTCAAAGGCTTCGTCCTCGATCTTTTTGTCCGCCCGGACGGTGATTCCGTGGGACCCGGTCACGTCCTCCCTTCCCATCACCGATACGGTGGTCACGTCCTCGCCTGCTCTGCGGAAGATATCCACCGGCGTCAGCGCCTCGATCTCCTCGCAGCCGTCTGCCAGAAATACATAAATTTTTGCCATTTGTCTTACCTCCTACTATAATATATTTATGGTTCATCACCCTTACAGCCAGTAAGGAATTACCCATCGGTTCTATTGGAATCCGTTTTTCACCGGCCCGCAGCCCTCCGGTAAGTGTTTGAAGACTGCTTTGTAACAATTCAGCGTTGCTGAACTGTTACACTGCTTTTTCAAAATATGGGGCCGCGGTCTGTGGCTATTTTCCGTTTCATTGTACCACAGAACTTCTTATTTGAATATTTAAAGATTTATGATAAAATGGAAAAAAGCTGAACAAAGGTAACCGTTCAGCTGGCGGAACGGTTACGAACAAAGAAGGAGCATACTGCCATGGAAATCGAGAGAAAATATCTGATCCATAAACTTCCGGACGCGCTGGAAACCTATCCCTCCCATGAAATCGAGCAGGGATATCTCTGTACCGCGCCGGTGGTGCGCATTCGCCGCCAGGACGACGAGTACTGGCTGACCTACAAATCCAAAGGTCTGATGGTCCGCGAGGAATATAATCTTCCCCTGAGCAGGGAGGCATATGAACATCTCCGGCCGAAAACCGACGGCATCCTCATTGCGAAAACCCGTTATCTGATCCCGCTGGACAAAGGGCTGACCGCAGAGCTGGATGTCTTCCACGACGACTACGAGGGCCTGCTCCTGGCGGAGGTGGAATTTTCCACAGAGGAAGAGGCCAAAAGCTTTACCCCTCCGGACTGGTTCGGAGAGGACGTAACCTTCTCCTCCACATATCACAACAGCACCCTGAGCCGCCAGGGCCGCTGACCCGGCTGCTTTTCCAGCGGCGATTTAACGAAAAAAGGGCCTAAAAAAGGGAACCGCACAAAGGCGATTCCCTCTTTTAGACACTTTCTCAGCACGCTGGAAAGCATACCACAGTCCATCCGGTACGAGAAAGAACCGCAGCCCTCCATTTGCATACCTTACGGAAGCCTCGGGCGGGCCTACCCGAAGCCGGGATCTGGTCATGACATCAGATCCGCCTGCATAACCCACCGACTGCATACGACTAAGAGGCCTTTGGTGCACCGCTGCACCGATTTACTGACCGTTTTCTGCCTGACATTCTTTCGTTCAAGGGCCATCGACGTTTTAGGGCGGCGCCGTTTCCAGCGCCAGTGTGTAGGGTTAAATTATATATATAATTTATTTTTTTATTTAAACGTCATACGATCGCCGGATCACGTCCGTATATCAGCGCATCCTACGTTCAGCCGTCCGGAAAATATTGTACCAGACTCTTTCATTATGCCTCATTTTCCCATTTTTTGCAAGGTATATCTGTAAACTTTTTGTGTTTTTTTGTAACTCCTACTCCTGCTTTTCACCATCCGGCACCATCTGCTTCAGACGCTCCGTCTGCGCCTTGATATCTACCGACTCGCCTTCGCTTAATTTCTCCGGCCGCTTTCCGCGGATCATCCGCTGTAGAGCGGACATCTGTGCCTTCAGCTCTTTCTTCTCCTCCCTGGAAATCTGCTTTTTATGTTCCGACAGATAGCGCTCGCACCGGTTCAGCTGGCTCTGGGCCTCGCCCAGGGTGTCCATCCGATCCATCCGGTTGGAATCCTCCGCTTCGTTCATCTGGGCCTCGTGGATGGCCCGCTGGATCTCCGCCTCGGACAGGTTGGAGCTGGCGGTGATGGTGATGCTCTGCTGTTTTCCCGTGTCCAGATCCCGCGCCGATACGTTGACGATCCCGTTGGCGTCAATGTCGAAGGTCACCTCAATCTGCGGAACCCCCGCCGGCGCGCGTTTGATCCCGTTCAGCCGGAAATTGCCCAGCAGTGTATTATCCCTTGCGAACTGCCGCTCTCCCTGGAGTACCTTGATCTCCACAGAGGTCTGGAAGTTTCCGGCGGTGGAAAACACCTGGCTGTGACGGGTGGGGATTGTCGTGTTCCGGTCGATGATCTTTGTGGCCACACCGCCCACCGTCTCAATGGACAGGGACAGCGGAGTGACGTCCATAAGGATCAGCTCCGCGGCCGATCCTGTGGTGATCTCTCCGCCCAGCTTTCCGCCCTGAATGGCCGCGCCAACAGCCACACACTCATCCGGGTTCATATTTCTGGAAGGTTCTTTTCCGGTAAGCTGGCGCACCTTCTCCTGCACCGCCGGGATCCTGGTGGAACCGCCCACCAGCAGTACCATGCCAAGCTCCGAGGCGGAAACCCCGGCGTCGCCAAGGGCTCTTCTCACCGGCTCCTCCGTGCGCTCCACCAGATCTCTGGTCAGCTCGTTGAACAGCGCCCGGGTAATCTCCATTTCCAGATGGCGCGGCTCGTTGCGCACAGTGGTGATAAACGGCAGATTGATGGTAGCGATCATCTGGGCAGAGAGATTTTTCTTTGCCTCTTCCGCCGCCTCCCGCACCCGCTGCAGCGCCACAGGGTCTTTGGCCAGATTCACCTTCTCCTGCTTCTTAAAGGTATCTACAATGTAATCGGTCAGCCGGCCGTCGAAATCGTCGCCGCCAAGATGATTGTCTCCGGCAGTGGCCAGAACCTCGATGAGATTATCCCCGATCTCGATCAGCGACACGTCGAAGGTGCCGCCGCCCAGGTCGTAGACCATGATCTTCTGGGGTTGTCCATGATCCAGTCCGTAGGCCAGAGCCGCGGACGTAGGCTCGTTGATGATCCTCATGACTTCCAGGCCGGCGATCCTTCCGGCGTCCTTGGTGGCCTGGCGCTGGGCGTCGTTGAAATACGCCGGCACGGTGATCACCGCCTGGCTGACGCTTTCTCCAAGATAGCTCTCCGCGTCTTTTTTCAGCTTCATCAGGATAAAAGCCGAAATCTCCTGGGGTGAGTAATCCTTTCTGTCGATCCTCACCCGGTTGTTGGTGCCCATCTCCCGTTTGATGGACGCAACGGTCCTGTCTACGTTGGTGGCCGCCTGCCGTTTGGCAACCGCTCCCACCAGACGTTCCCCGGTTTTGGAAAACGCCACCACCGACGGTGTTGTTCTTGTTCCCTCCGCATTTGTTATAACGACCGGCTCCCCGCCTTCCATCACTGCCACGCAGCTGTTGGTCGTTCCAAGATCGATACCTATGACTTTGCCCATTGGCTTTTCCTCCAGCTTTTCTGTACTTTCAAACTGTTACAACTATATCCCTTTCCAACTTTCCGGTCAAGCAATGTCACAGCAATTTCATATAGTTTATAGCATTTTTAGATTTTTTCAGAAACCACTTGCGAAATGACTGCGGCAACATTATACTGGAGCAGAAGGATGGTTAAAGTAACGTTTCAGCTGTGCGGAACAGTTACTGTCTGAACAAACCCAAAATACAGATAAGCGGAGGAACAATCATGAAGAAACTGGTAGTTACCGACAAAACAGCCTGCAAGGCATGTCTCCAGTGTGAGATTGCCTGCTCCACAGCGTTTTATAAGGTTTTTGACCCGGACAAATCCTGTATCCGGATCGTGGAGAAAAACGGCGCTGTAAAAACCAACGTATGTATTCAGTGCGGCAAATGCGCCCGCGTCTGTCCGGAAGGAGCAATCTCCCAGAACGCGAAAGGTACTTATGTGATCAACAAAAAGCTCTGCGTCGGCTGCGGAAAATGTGTGGAGGCCTGTCCTATGGGCGTTATGGTAAAGGCGCCGGAGGCTCCCGCCGCTTCCAAATGTATCGCCTGTGGAATCTGCGTCAAGGCCTGCCCCATGGGTATTCTCGAGATTCAGGAATAACGCACAGCCATGGCTGCCTGGATCGCCGCTCGCAAAATGCAACATACTTCCAAAAAAATGCGCTCCGAAACGGGAGATTCTTCCCGCCGGAGCGCATTTTTTGCAACGCTTCAGCCCGGTCTGTGCAGTTTCAGCGCAGACCGTATGAAAACGTAGTTGGTCCCGCCGCCCAAAAGCGGCTGCATGTTTTCGTTGCGTCCGCCCGCTAGTTTTTCGCCGCCTGCCGGGCAAATTCCGTGGTCACCAGTTCTTCGTAGGGCGCCCGCTCTCTCAGTTCCCCTGCGCTGTCCAGGATATTCTGAAGAAGGTCGAAGCTGTCCTGTTCAAAGATCAGATCGCTTTTCCAGGTGTCCTGCTCATAATAACGGGTCACGATCGTTGTGATCGTCTCCAGCTTCGTTTCCTCAAACTGCGGCGCAATCACCTGGGCGATCTCCTTTGGCGTGTGGGTCTGCACATATTCCATACCTCTTTGCAGCGCGTTGGTGAATTTCTGGATCACCTCCGGATTTTCTTCAATATAACTTTTCTTCGCGCTGTAGGAGGTATAGGGCACATAGCCGGACTCTGTTCCCACAGACGCCACCACATAGCCTGCGCCTTCCTCCTCCAGGGCCGTGGCCGACGGTTCAAACTCCACCGTGTAGTCGCCCTGTCCGCCGGAGAATGCCGCGGCGGTGGAGCCGAAATCAATGCTCTGATTGATTTCCAGATCCGACGCCGGGTCGATGCCCTTCTCTTTCAGCACATACTCGAAGACCATCTCCGGCATACCGCCTTTTCTTCCGCCAAGCACATATTTTCCCTTCAGATCTTCCCACTGGAAGCCGTCGTCCGGCTCCCGGGCCACAAGGAAATTCCCGGCCCGCTGGGTCAGCTGGGCGAAGTTTACCACCGGATTGGAAGTTCCTTCCAGATACGCGTAGACGGAGGCCTCCGCGCCCATAAATCCGATATCCGCCTCGCCGGAGATCACGGCGGTCATGACCTTATCGGCGCCAAAGCCGTTGACCAGTGTCAAGTCAATGCCTTCTTCCTCAAAATACCCTTCCTCGATGGCCACATATTGGGGCGCGTAAAAAATCGAGTGAGCCACCTCATTGAGCGTTACGGGAATCAGCTCCTCCGGCTGTGTGTCTGCCTGCTCCCTGGCATCTTCTTTTGTCTCATCCTGACCGGATACCGTCCGCACGTCTTCCTGTTCCGCGGATACCGTAGCCGTGTTGTCTTTCGCATCGCCGCCGCAGCCTGCAAGCGCAAGGCACAGCGCGGCGGGAATCGCAAGAAACGTCATTTTCTTTCTCATAATATCCTCCCTGCATTCTGTCTGTCGCCGCCGGCACATCGTAAACAACAAGCTTAGAAACCACAGGTCCCTGTCTATTGGTTTCCGATGTGCTGCACTTATAGATTATGCACAGGGAGAAAAAAGGGTACCTATTCGGCCAGCTGAATAGGTACCCATCCGGCCGTTGAACATCGCTTCGCGATGGGATGGATGCCGGGACAAACGCTGGTGCCCTGGCATCTTATCGCAGCCGTCAAGCGGCTTTTTGTACCAGTTCAGCCTACCACTATCCCGCGAGGTGTTTTCGCGCAGAATGCGCGAAAACCCGAGGCCTGCGGCGCGAAACTGCATGAAATGCAGTTTCTGTGCATCGCAAAGCGTGTAATCGTTCAGCAAGGCTAAACTGTTACGGTTTTTCCTTGCTGTACAGTTCTTTCCTTGTGCGCAGGGTTAGCCACAGTGACAGCACAAGAGCAAACGCGTCGCTGACCGGCTGAGCCCAGAAAACCCCGTTGATCCCCATCGCGATTGGCAACAGATAAATAAAAGGGATCAGAAAGAGAATCTGCCGGAACGCGGTGATTGCGATCGAAGGCGCCGGTTTTCCCAGGGACTGGAAAAAGGTGGTAGCCAGCATGACAAAACCAAGGATCGGGGTGATGATAAAATTAATCCTCAGGCCCGGGACGCCGATTGCCAGCATTTCCTCCCCGCCGCCGAACACAAGAATCAATTCCTTCGCAAAAATCTGTACTCCCACCCATATAACGCAGGTGATGCCCACCGACAGCAATGAGGCCTTTCCCAGGGTCTCCATCACCCGATGATAATTTCCCGCGCCGTAATTGTTGCCAAGGATCGGCTGGATGCCCTGACTGATCCCGCTGGCAGGCATTATGACAAAAGTCATAACGCTGGAGACGACCGCATAGACGCTGATAGCCACATCCCCGCCGTATTTGCCCAGCTGACCGTTATACACAAGACTGATCAGTCCCATTGCAATCTGGGCGATGAAAAACGAAAACCCGCAGGCCAGGATCCTTGTAGCCAGTCCGGTACGGATCCGGAAAATTTCTGCTTCAATCTTCACCAATGTTCTGCCTGCGAAGATCAGCGCCGAGCCAAACACAGCGGAGAAGATCTGTCCGACCACAGTGGCAAGAGCGGCCCCTTCCACTCCCATGTCAAACACAACAACAAACAGAAAGTCCAGAATGATATTGGTCACGGCTCCGATGCCTGTGACACACATGCCCATCACCGGTTTTCCCGATACCCGGACAAAATCGCAGCAGACCTGGGAAATCCCCTGAAATACACAGCCTACTGCCACAATGCGGTAGTAAACCAGCGCATAAGAGTAGCAGGTTTCCGTCACTCCAAACAACCGCAGCACCGGATCCGCGAACAGCAGAAGCAGGATGGTGAGGAGGATTTCAAAGACAACTACCATCAGGTAAGAGTTTCCAAAACTGCGGCTCATATCTTTCTTTTCCCCGCTTCCATGAAACAGGCTGAACAACGTCGCTCCGCCTGCCGAGCAGGTGAGTGCCACCGCCATCATAAGAAAAGATATGGGGAAACAGACGGAAAGTCCTGCCAGCGCGCTGGTTCCGCAGAAATTTCCTACAAAGATACGGTCCACAATGTTGTAAATGGCCGTGATCAGCAGAGAGATCGCCGCCGGAACGGAATACCGGACGATCATGGGAAAAAGTTTTCCTTTACTGAATTCTTCTGTTTGACTCATTGTTATTTTCTCCTTTAATTACTTTTAGTAATTATTAATAGTAAATATTTGTCCGAAAAGCAGGCGGCCGCAGGTTCTTTTGGCCGCCAGTTTCTGTCTACAAAACCTTTTCCTTTCCGATGCACTGATAGGCGGACTGGATGGTCCGCACGGTCGTCCGCAGCTCTTCGGGTGAAATGCTTTCGAACCGCTGCCCCAGCTTCTGATAATACTCACGCACATACCGGCGGTAATATTCTTCTCCCAGAGGCGTAAGCCTCAGCAGCACATTTCTTCCGTCCTCCTCATCGGCGGTTTTTTCCAGTACCCCTGCTCTCTCCAGCTCACTGACCAGACGCGTGATGCTTGGCATGGTCACGTTCAGATGACGGCTGATGTCCGAGACCTGAACCTTTTCTTTTTTCTGCCTTGTCAGTATGACTGCGTCGATCACATGGATGTGGCGGGGTTTGATTCCCTTGGGTAGCTCCGGCATTGTCTCCATGATCCGTCTGGCTATGCCGCAGGCATCAATAAACCGTTTCAATTCCTCCTCCGTATGTTCCATATCACTGCCTCCTTGCTGTCTCAAATGAGGACTGATTCTGTTTGTAAATATTTACTATTAGTAATTATCTAAAATAATTATATAGCCTGTCAGCCATCCTGTCAACTGTTTTTCATTTTTTCTTTCTAACTGAACAGTTACGAAAAGATATAACTCTTATGACTCTTTGTCATCTTCCTCTTTTTTCCGCATCATCCGGCGGATCTGTTTCAGCGCGTCCTCATGTTTCTTTGAGATCATACCAGGATTCCGGCGCAGCTGACGGGCCGCATGGCGGTATTTCCGGTTGGTGCGAAAGCCAAGTTCCTGCAGCTCTTTCCACAGCGACTCCTGCAGCGACGGCAGATCTTCCATCCTCTGTTTCCCCGACTCCACCGACTGGACCAGCCGCTGTCCCAATTCTTTGATCTTCTGCTGCTGCAGCTGGCGGAATTCCTCCACATTGCGCAGAAACTCTTTTCTCCCGGCCAGTTTTTCACGGACTTTCTGCTGATATTCCTCGTAATCTTTTTCCGCAAACGCTGAGACTACCTCCAGCCTCTTCTGCAGCCGGCGGATATGCTCGTTGCTCTCGTTGAGCTTTATCAGCGTCTCCTTCAGATCCACTGCCTCCTGGAAGGACTGGGTAAAATCGCAGGCCGCCGCAATGCTCAGCGCCACTGTGACGATCTCTGCCGCCGACGTGCGGATCCCCAGAACAATGGTCTCCACCGGCGGGTGTACCACCTCTACCAGCAGCACGGAAAACGCGCCCCAGGCCAGAGACGAAGTCAGACAGATATGGCCGTTCAGATTCAGCTTCTGGTTGCTGTAGTCCCAGTAGCGCACATGAAACATCCGCTCCATACAGGCGCCCGTCACATATTCCAGGATCGTGGCGCCTGCCATTCCCAGCAGAAAGATCAGCGGGATGCTGTCCCTCACCGCCACCGTGCTTACTAGGATCGTGACCGCGCCGAACCCGTAAATGGGCAGGAACGGGCCGTTTAAAAATCCCCGGTTTACCCAGCGGCGCTTTTTCGCCGATACATAACAGGATTCCCACACCCAGCCGACAAAGCTGTATAGATAGAAAAACATCAGCCACTGGGTAAACGTATAGTAATTTATCATTTGTCTCCTCTCCTTTTCGCAGGGGCCCTTTTTTATGCCTCGTAAACGGTCTTTCCCGCTTTCACTGTACAGAGGACCCGGATATGGCGGATCGTCTCCGGTTCCACCGCGCAGGGGTCTTTGTCGAGGATCACAAAATCAGCGGATTTTCCCGGCGTAATGCTTCCTTTTTCCCGTTCTTCGCCGTACTGCCAGGCCGCATGGATGGTGACAGCCTTCAGGGCTTCCTCCACGGAAATCCCCTCCTGTTCCCCCAGCGTCCTTCCCGCCGCCGTCTTCCGGTTCACCGCGCACCACACGGTTTCCAGCATATCCGGCGCGATCACCGGCGTATCCTGGTGGAACGTAAAGCGAATGTTGTGCTCCAGAGCGCTGCGGCAGGGACTGATCCGCGACGCCCGGGCCCCGCCAAAATTCTCCCTGTGGATCTCACCCCAGTGGTACACATGAGCCACAAAGAAGGATGGGATCATTCCCAGCTTCTTTACCTGCTCCAGCTGGTCCGTTCCCAGAAGCTGCGCGTGTATGATCACCGGATGGAGCTCCTGACCGGGAAACTCCTGCTTCACCTGCTGATAACACCGGATATACTGGGCACAGGCAGCGTCGCCGTTGCAGTGGGCCAGCAGCTGCATCCGGTCCCGGAAGGCCTGACGGATTGCATTTTTCACCGCCTCGTCGCTCATGGTCCCATAACCGCGGTAGCCATCCTCTGCGTATTCATAAGGCTCCCGCAGCCATGCCGTCCTGCTCTGGGGTGAACCGTCCAGAAAAATCTTCCAGCCGCCAAACCGCACATGCTCCCGGCACCCGTTCCGGTATGGCTCCAGTGCTTTTGCCAATGTCTCCTTATGATTCATATCCGCATACAGCACCACGTCCAGATACAGCAGGCTCTGGCTGGTCAGCATCTGGTAAAAGGGAAGGATCTCCTCCACCGTCATCCCCTCCTGAACCGTCGTGATGCCGTGGGAGGCATAGCATTTCTGTACCTCGCCAAAAGCGTCCATAAATTCCCTGGCCGAAGCCATGGGCGCCTTTTTCATATACTCCAGAAACGCGTTTTCTTCCATATACCCGGTGGGAAATCCATCTTTTTTTGCAATCCTGCCGCCTTCCGGCGCCTCTGTCTGCTCATCCACACCCAGCGCTTCCAGTGCGGAAGAATTGAACACCCCCACATGCCCCGACTGGTGGGCGATCATCACAGGATTGTCCGGCAGCGCCTGGTCCAGAAGCTTCCGGTCCGGATGGGATCTCTCCTTCAGCCGGTTGTGATCGTAGCCCTGCCCGCGGATCCACGCGCCGGCCGGCACATGATGCTTTTCTTTGTACTCACGAAGGATTTTCCGAATATCCTCAAAACTCTCTGCCTTTCCCAGATCCGCCTGCAGCATCTGGCTGGCGTAGGCGCTGAGATGGCTGTGGGCGTCGATAAACGCCGGGAGCATCGTTTTTCCCTCCAGGGAGATCTTCTCTGGCACTTCGCCGCCGTTCTCCCTGACTCTGCGCTGTGCTTCCTGTTCTATCTGCGCGAGGCTGCCCACAGCCGCAATCCGCCCGCCGCAGACCAGGACTGCCTCCGCCTGCTCTTTTTCATCCATGGTCCGTATGGTTCCGCCGTAATAGATAGTCTGTCTCATTTTTACCCCTTTCATGGCGCACTGGCTGCGCCAATAATGGCAGATTTGGAAGTTTACTTCCAAACTTACTCCTTTCGCTGCCGCCTGCCGGGAAGTTTCCCCGGAACGGACCGCAGCTGTCTGTTTACCTCTATTATACCCTTTTCCTCCCCCAAAGCAACGAAAACGTAACGACTCCGTTCAGCCGGCTGAACGGTTACATGGTTACACACGAAAACAGAAAGAAATCCTATGGCGGACTTTTGCGCAGGATTGTACTCTTTTTCCGCAGTTTCGTTGTGGTTTTGACAGGATATCCGCAGTATATTGTAGTCATAACAGACTCACACACACTACGGAGGAACTTTTGATATGGAACGTAAATGGTGGCATGACAAGGTATTTTACCAGATTTACCCGAAAAGCTTTTATGACTCCAACGGCGACGGCATCGGAGACCTGCAGGGGATCATACAGAAACTGGATTATCTGAAGGAACTGGGCGTGGACGTACTCTGGCTCTCGCCAATCTATAAGTCTCCGCTGGCCGACCAGGGGTACGATATCTCCGACTACTACGCCATCGACCCGCGGTTCGGAACCATGGAGGACATGGACGAGCTTATCGCGGAAGCGAAAAAACGGGATATGTACATCCTGATGGACCTGGTGGTCAATCACTGCTCCGACGAGCATCCCTGGTTTGAGGCGGCAAAAAAAGACCCGGACGGCCCTTACGGAAACTTTTTCTATCTTGCGGACCAGAAGGACGGACGTCCCTGCAACTGGCGCTCCTGCTTCGGCGGCTCCGTGTGGGATCCCCTGCCCGGCACGGACAAGCAGTACCTGCATGTGTTCCACAAAAAGCAGCCGGATCTGAACTGGGAAAATCCAAAGGTGCGCCAGGAAATCTACAAAAACATCAACTGGTGGCTGGACAAAGGACTTGGCGGGTTCCGCATCGACGCGATCATCAACATCAAAAAACCTTTGCCCTTTCGCGACTACGAGCCGGACCGCGCCGACGGCCTCTGCGCCATCTCGGAAATGCTGAAGCATGCCGAGGGCATCGGCGGGTTTTTGGAGGAAATGAAACGGGAAACCTTTGAAAAATACGACGCGTTTACCGTGGGAGAGGTTTTCAATATGAAGGAGGACGAGATACGGGAATTTATCGGCCCGGACGGTCATTTTTCTAGTATGTTCGATTTCAACGAGACGATCTTCGGCGAGAGTCCCAACGGCTGGTACGACATGAAAAAGATCACCGGCGAGGACTACAAAAACTGCTGCTTTGAGGCCCAGGAGCGGGCAGCGGGTATCGGCTTTTTGTCCAACATCATTGAAAATCACGACGAACCCCGCGGCGTTTCCCGTTACCTTCCCGAAGGCGAACACAGTCCCCAGGCGAAAAAAATGCTGGGCGGCCTGAATTTCCTTCTGAGAGGTCTTCCGTTTATTTATCAGGGACAAGAGATCGGCATGGAGAATACCGTTTTTTCCTCCATTGACGATGTGGACGATATCTCCACCCTGGACCAGTACCAGATCGCTCTGGACGCGGGACTTTCCCCAGAAGAAGCGCTGAAAGCTGTCTCCACCTACAGCCGCGACAACGCCACAACACCGGTACAGTGGGACGGCACCGCCAACGCCGGCTTTACCGCCGGAACGCCATGGCTGAAGGTGAATCCCAATTACACCAAGATCAACGTGGCGGCCCAGGAAGGACAGGAGGATTCCGTGCTTTCCTTCTACAAACAGCTGATCGCCCTTCGCAGGGATCCGGCGTATAAAGACACCTTTGTGTACGGCGGCTTGATCCCTTGTCACAGAGAACAGAAAAATCTTATGGCCTACTACCGGAAAGACGAAAAGAACACGCTGCTTGTGGTGGGAAATTATCAGAACGCGCCTCAGGAACTTGTCCTGGACGCAATGCCGGAGAAGGTACTGCTGGACAATTATGGGGAACTGTCGGCCGACGGCCAGACACTGCAACTGAAACCGTATCAGTTTGTTGTGCTCCAGGTGCGATAATTTTGAGATCAGGCATTAAGATTTATAAACGCAGGCCCTCAAATATAAGTCCTGCAATATAAGAGCAAAACGAAAACAGCATTCACAGAGACGCAGCGACAACTATTCTGCGAAATAACCGTTCCGTACAGCTGAACGTAACTATTCGCCAACTGAATAGTTACGGCTGAACTGCTACCCGCATCTGCTCGCACTTTACAGAAACTGCAGTTCATGCAGTTCGCGCTGCAGTCCCCGGGATTTTCCCACATTCTGTGCGAAAACACCCCATGAGATAGTGACAGACGGAACGGTTACTCTGTGGATGCTGTTTTTTAACCGGATGGTTCCTTTTATATTCCTTCCTCTGCGGTGAGCATCGCGAGGATCTCTTCCATGGATTTTCCGGACTGCAGCGCTGCCTGATACAGCGCTTCTTTTTTCTGTCCGGCAATCTGTTCTTTGATGGCTTCCTTTTTCTCCTGCAGTTCTTCCATCTGCAGTTCCAGTGTTTCCATTTCTTCTTCTGTTCTGGCAAGCTGTTCTTCCAGTGTGAGATTCTGCTTTCTGCGTCCTCTTCCTGCCATTGACGGACTCCTCCTTTTTTGTTTTCTCCAGTATAACACACTGGTCCGGAGATACATCCGCCCCGTTTGCTTTTTTCAAAAAACATTCCGCAGGATTTTTTATGGTTCGGCATTTTTCGTGTAACCGTTCAGCTTTGCTGAACTGTTACACGCTTCGCGCTGCACAGAAATTGCATTTCATGCAGTTTCGCGCTGCAGGCCTCGGGTTTTCGCGCATTCTGCGCGAAAACACCTCGCGGGATATTGGCAGGCTGAACTGTTACTTTTTCGCAGCTGTCGCCGCCACCAGCAGCATCATCGGACGGCGCATCTCATCCGCCATGCCAGGAAGGTCCATCATATCCTTTGGCGGCTGCGGCTCCACCAGCGCATCCAGCACAAATCCTTCCGCCAGAAGCGTCTGCACATAGGTGGTCAGCGTCCTGTGATACTTTACCACATGCTCCCCGAGAAAGACTGCGTCCCTTTCTCCCTCAAAATAATAGCGGTCCACAGGAAAATGCAGGATATTTCCTTTGTCATCATACACCCAGTCCTGACTTCCCTCCGCGGTAAAGACCGGATGTTCCACAGAAAAGACAAACGCCCCGCCCGGCGTCAGCCAGCGGCGGATATTCTCCACCAGCGCCGGAAAATCGCGGACATAATGAAACGCCAGAGAGCTGAGCACCACATCAAAACTTCCTTTATCATACTTCAGATCCTCCATGGCGCACTGCATAAAATGTACCTGTTCCATCCTGCACTTCTCCCTGGCGGCCTCCAGCATCCTTTTGGAAATATCCGTTCCCTCCACCAGCTTTGCCCCATGCTTCGCGGCATAGATACAGTGCCAGCCGTATCCGCATCCAAGGTCAAGCACCCGCTTTCCGCGAAAATCCGGCAGCAGTTTTTCCAGCTCCCGCCATTCACCCGCGCCGTCCAGTCCCTTCTGAGAGCGGGTCATCTGACTGTATTTTTCAAAAAATTTCTGATCGTCATATTTGTTTTCTTTCATTTTCTTTTCCTTTCCATTTTTTCCTCTTTCATGGCGCACTTGCTGCGCCAATAATGATAGATTTGGAAGTTTACTTCCAAACTTCACTATAGAAAACACGCAGCGGATAATTCCGCTGCGATTCAAAAAATTTACGGTAAAATATTGGTTACATTTCAATTTTTTTCTGGTAATAGCAGGACTCTACGCCATCCTCAACAAACTGTTCCATCAGCAGAAAACCATTCTTTTCCATTACTTTAGCAGATGCTTTGTTTTCCCAGAACGTAAACCCACCGACTGTTTTTACCTGAAATCTTTCGGCAATCTGCTCCAGAAACTGCCGCAGCGCTTCTGTCGCTACCCCTTGTCCCCAGAGCTCCTTTTCGAAAATACAGTAGCTGATCATTGCGTCCGGTTCCTCTTCCTCCTCCAGGCCATAGCACCAGATATCGCCAACATACTTTCCGTCCGCATAGATTGTCCGTCCAAAGCTGCCTGCCCCCGGCTTCAGAGACTCTCTGTAATCTGCGAGAGCCTCATCCACCGTCCGGCAGTTCTGCGGCAACGTTCTTCTGATCTGCTCATCTCTCGTTTTCTCGAAATAAATCCGGACATGTTCTTCCTGCCGTCTGCGCAGCTCAATCTGCATATGATACCATCTCCATTGTAACAGTTCAGCCTAACGTTTCCTTAAGATTCGTTTTTTCAGTTTCCTTCCTCCAGGCTGTACGTCTGGCCGGATTTTTTCTGGTTCTTCATGGTCGAGATGATCGTCGGCACCGCGCCTACCAGCAGGAACAGGTACAGCATCGTAACGTTGCTCCAGTAGGTGTCACCGTCGATGATCTGCTCCTCCAGCAGCGTGGGAATCAGCTGGAACGACGTGAGAAAATCAATCTCCAATTCTCTGGAAACAACAACGGCCCAGTCCAGACGGTCTCCCAGAAACGTCATAAACAACATGATGACCACCGAGAGGACCATGCCCTTTTTGGACAGCTTGCCTCCCAGCAGCTCGTAGCCTTTGAGCGTACATACCGCCATGACAATCCCGGAAAGAGCCGCCACATAGCCAAGCTGGCTGATGAGAATGATACAGGCCACGCCCACCAGACTTCCCAGCAGAGCGCCCACAACGCCTCCGATCACATTTTCGTTTTTCTGCTTTTTCTGCGCCTGCACCAGCGTCTTGTTCTGCTGAAGCTGCGCGTAGCAGTCCTGGCACATCAGCACATAACTTCCCGATACGCAGCGCGGCGCGATCTTCACGTCCCGTCCGCAGGTCTGGCAGCTGCTCCGGTAGCCGTGCATCCGCAGGAACGCGGTCAGAGCGTTCAGTCCGCTGACCAGATTGTCACGGACAACCTCCTGCTTTTTGGAGCCTTTCAGCGACATGGTGATCACATAACCGTTCTGTCCCAGGCCAGTGACAGGGCCGTTGTCATTTTTAAACTGCTTGATCTCGTCGCCGGTCAGCGGCCCGGATTCCCTGGCTGCCGAAATGGCCACCGCCAGAATATAAGGGTACGAAGGATTGGCCGGATACACCAGCACACTGTACTCCCCGTGGGTTCCGTACAGCGCTCCGCCTTCCTCGTCAAGCCTCAGACCTGTACTTAAGGCAAGCTGTTCGTAATTCTGCTTTACTTTTTTCTTCATTTGTCTGTCCCCCTCAGTAAAAGTGGTATGTCAAGTAACAATCTCAGTATAGCACACGCGACAGCAGAAAACTACCATTATAATTTCAAAAATCAAAATCGTGACGATCATCCTGTAACCTATCCAGATGTCTGATAATCACCCTGTGACGCACATCTTGCAGATAGCAATTTTCAAACACGCATGAGCGCCCGCAGATGGGTTCTGAAACCATGTAAGTTTTCAGAACCCGTCCACGGGCGCCAGCTTTTCGTCTTAACACCTTGTTATTTGATTAAGAATCCCATCCGTCTTCTCAAAGACCTTCTTCAGCTTTCCGCTCTGGCGAACGCTTCCGTCAGCGCGCACGGTAATCTTCTCATAATGGGCCGGATCGTCATAATCCTTGCTGTTTCCGTCGTCGTCATACAGCTCGTAAACGGCCTTGTCCGTCACATATCCCAGCAGGCTCAGATGCTCAAAATCCATTTCCGCCACGCTCTTCGCGCTCTTTGCCATCGGGATCACATGGTTCTTGCGGACAAAGAAGATCAGCTCGTCCATAGCCACCGGTACATAGTGATGGCCTTTTTCCACAACCTGTACCGTGTACTCCTCAGGACTGCGCATGGAAACCAGCATCATGTCCTCCGGCAGGTAGACATACCGGCCTGTGGCGTTCTGCTGATAAACCGGTGCGATCATGATGCTGTTGCCTACCATCAGCTGATCCTCCACCTGATCCGCAAACGGATCCTCCGGATAGTCGAAGGCCAGCGGGCGGAACATCATCTCGTCTCGCAGCGCCGCCTTCATGTACTCGCTGTACAGATACGGCAGCAGGCTGTAGCGGATCTTTACCATTCTTCCGCAGGCTTCGCTGTTGGAGAACTGGTACAGTTCCTGCTCGCGGGTGCCAAGGGCCGCGTGGTTTCTCATCAGCGGGGTAAACGCGCCGAACTGCATCCAGCGCAGCGCCAGATCCTCGGTGGTGTCCGCGCCGAAGCCGCACAGATCCGCACCTGTGTACAGGAAGCCGCACATATTCAGCGACGGCATCATTTTAATATTCATCAGCAGATGCGACCACCAGGACAGGTTGTCTCCCTGCCAGATTCCTCCATACCGGTGCATTCCGATGTAAGAGGAACGGGAAAACATCAGGATACGCTTGTCCGGCTCCAGCTCCTCGAAGGCATCGCCCGCCGCGCGGGTCATGTTGTAACCGTACAGGTTATGTACCAGGTCGTGGCGTACCATGGTGCCCTCGCCGTTGAAATTGTGGTAAAAGCTCTGGTAGTCCTCCGGGTTGTTGGCCAGTCCCATGACCAGCCCTTTAAAACGGAAATGGGTCATCAGGTCCTGGTTCTTTCCACGGAAGCTCTCCAACTCGTCGAACACCTTCTCCAGGCGCTTCTCCGAGTAGAAAATGGACGGCTCGTTCATATCGTTCCAGAATCCGTCGATTCCCTGGTCCAGGAGATATCTGTACTTGAGACCGAACCAGCGGCGCGCTTCCGGATTAAGCATATCCGGGAAATGAACACGGCCCGGCCATACGGCGGCGACAAAATCCTTTCCGTCCTCATCTTTGCAGAAATAGCCTTTCTCCACGCCTTCCTCGTAAACCGGATAGCCGTCCTCGATCTTGACGCCGGCGTCAATGATCGGCACCAGATGAATGTGCTTTTCCTGCATCTCTTTGACGAATTCCGGAAAATCGGGGAATGTCTCACCGTTCAGGGTAAAGTCTTTGAAACGCTCCATATAATCGATATCCAGATAAATGCTGTCCAGCGGAATGTCCAGCTCGCGGTATCTGCGCTCCACCTCCCGCACATCGTCCTCGCTCTTGTACCCCCAGCGGCTCTGGCCGAATCCGAAGGCCCACTTGGGCGGGATATAACTGCGTCCGATCATATGGCGGAACTGTCCTACGATCTCCTTCAGGTCTTTTCCGTCAATATAATATACATCCATATCCCAGTGCTCTGCCGTGATCACCGCCGTATCCTGCTGGGTATACCCCAGGTCGAAGGTTACTTTTCCGGGATTGTCCAGAAAAAGACCGAACGGCTCCTTCTCCGCGAACACCAGGAAGTTATGAGCCGCGTACAGCGAATGGGTGTCCTCTCTGTGATTAGGATCGTCGGTACAGTCGCTGATATAGATCCATCCTCTCTTGTTGATACCGCGCACCTGCTCGCCCAGACCGTACACGGGCGTATTTTTTGTCATCACAAAGGAAATCTTTTCTCCTTCCTTCACATCCACGCGGGGAATGTCTCCGTTCTCCACAGGATATGCTTCCACCACTGCTTCTGTGTTCAGCGGGTTTCCAAAACGATACTTGCGAATCATCCTTTTTTCTCCTTTCTTTGACACTGCACATTGTCCTATGTTATTATTATGTAACAGCTCAGCGTAGCTGATCCGTTGCACGCTTTGCGATGCACAGAAACTGCATTTCATGCGGTTTCGCGCTGCCGGCCTTGGGATTTTCGCACATTCTGTGTGAAAACACCTCGCGGAACAGTGGCAGTCTGAACTATTACAATTATAACTGCAGCAGCCAGGAATTTCTTGCATATTTCCAGCTTTTTATAACACAATTCTGCTGTCGGAGGTAAACATCTATGAATCAGAACCCAAAGCTTCTGGAAACGGTGCGGCACGGCTCCGTTCTGTTTCCCCTGGAATATTATCACTGTGTGTTTCCCCTGGGCCTTGGCAGTCTTCCGGTACACTGGCACGAGGAGTTTGAGCTTACGCTGGTGCGGAAAGGCTCCTGCACCTATCAGATCAATCTTCTGCCCTACGATATCGCCGAAGGGGATCTTCTGCTCCTTCCTCCGGGAATGCTCCACGGCACCGGCGAGCGTCCCCACACGGAATTTGTCACCGACAGCTTCGTCTTCCGCCTGGAAATGCTGGAAAGCCAGCTGCCGGATTCCTGTACCACCCAGTTTTTTGCCCCGCTGGCCGCAGGAACCATCAGCTTTCCCGTCTATCTTCCTGCCAAAGACCCGGCGGCAGGCGTTCTGCGGGAATCCTTCGCCAGCATCCGCCGGACCTTTCTGGAAAAACCCTTTGGCTATGAACTGGAAATCAAATCAGAGCTTCTTCATATGTTTTTTCTTTTGTACCGTCATGTGCCCTTCGAAAGAAACGACCCGGCGCACAAAGAGATCACCGACAAGCTGAAGCTGGTGCTGCAGTTTATCCAGGAGCATTACCAGCGGCCCGTCACCGTGCAGGAGCTGGCCCGGCTTTGCCATTTCAGCGAGTACCATTTCATGCGGTTCTTCAAACGCCATATGAACATGACCTGCATCGAGTATCTGAACCAGTACCGCCTGGAAATGGCGTCCCGCCAGCTGGCGGCCACAGAACAGCCGGTGACCAGTATCGCCCTTGAGTCAGGGTTCAACAACATTTCCTATTTCAACCGGGTATTCAAGAAAAAATTCGGTGTCACGCCGAAAGAATACCGGCGGTTGGGCGGCGCAGGCGTTCAGCCGCCGCTGCATTGATTTCGCGTAACAGTTCAGCTGGCCGTAACAGTTCAGCCAGCTGAACTGTTACGGCATCCGGCCATTGAAAATCGCTTCGCGATGGGCCGGATGCCCGCAAGCGCTACGCTTTCATACGGTCTGCGCAGTAAATGCGCAAACCTGGCTGAACTGTTACGATTTCGCAGCTTGATTAACTAGGAAAAAGATGGTATAGTAGAGCGTGTTTGAGCATCCACGTTTTCACACGGAAAATGACGGATGCCGTAACGGTTCGGCTGGCTGAATCG
This sequence comes from Fusicatenibacter sp., assembly GCA_017887445.1. Taxonomy (GTDB): domain Bacteria; phylum Bacillota; class Clostridia; order Lachnospirales; family Lachnospiraceae; genus Fusicatenibacter. Next base: position 19,382 of record JAGHIA010000034.1, on the reverse strand, counting down.
CTGCACCAATATCGAAGAGAAAGGATTTTCAAGTACAATGAGTCTATATTCTGTAGTTGTGCCTGTTTTCAACTCCGAGCACACACTGGACGAACTGTATCAGCGCGTCCGCACAGTGTTTGAGACGGTGGTCCACGAGGAGTTCGAACTGATCCTGGTAGACGACAGCTCCAGGGACAACTCTTATAACGTTATGAAAGCTCTCCGCAGCGCAGACCCGCGGGTGCGCATCGTACAGATGGCCAAAAATTTCGGACAGCATCCCGCTCTGCTCTGCGGTTTTTCTTTTGCCAAAGGCGATTTCATCATTACCATGGACGACGACCTGCAGCACCCGCCGGAAGAGATCCCGAAAATGATCCAGGCGATCCAGGAAAACCCGGAGGTGGACGTGATCATCGCCAGGTATCAGAACCGCCATCACAATCTGATCCGCAAACTGGGAACAAAAATCTCCGTTTATGCCACCTCCAAAATGCTGAAAAAGGATCCGGACCTGGAGATTACCAGCTTCCGCCTGATGCGCCGGTTTATTGTGGAGGCGATCCTGGGCATGGACGTGCATCTGCCCCAGATCGGCAATCTTCTGGTACAGACCTCCAACCGCATCATTAACGTGGATGTGCGCCACGACGCGAGAAAATACGGGAAGAGCGGCTACAGCTACCGGCGGCTGGCTCACGACCTGTTTTACGACATTATCTCCAATTCCGCGTTCCCTCTGATTGTCGTGCGGGATATCGGCATCGTCAGCTTTCTTGTCAGCATTGTACTGGGGTTGTTTTATTTTATTAAGTTCCTGTGTTTCGGAAGCGCGGTGGAAGGCTGGACGACCCTTGTCCTTATGATCAGCGGCTACTCCGGCCTGCTTTTGCTGTCTGTGGGCATCGTGGGGCAGTATCTGATCAATATTCTGGAAGAAACAAGGAAAATGCCAAACTATACCATCAGAGATAAGGATGTTTGAGATGACAGATGTAAAAGAGATCGGCGGTTATTTTGAGATGGAGGAACTTTGCGGGGAGGAATATTATCCTGATCTGCTCCGTCTGAACCTGGGACGCACTGCCCTTCTGTTTCTGCTGCAGCGCCGCGGCTGCGGGGAGCTTTTTCTTCCCCATTATCTGTGCGATTCCGTCATAGAAGCCTGTAAAAACAGCGGAGTAAACATTTCCTTCTACTCTGTGGGCGAGGATTTTCTGCCGCAGATCGACGCGCTGCCGGAAGGCGCGTGGCTGTATCTGGTCAATTATTACGGCCAGCTGACAGACGACGTCATCCGCGCCTTTCAGGAAAAATACCAGCGGATCATCGTAGACCAGACCCACGCCTTTTATCAGCGGCCCCTGGAGCACGTGGACACCATTTATTCGCCGCGGAAGTTTTTCGGACTGCCCGACGGCGCATATCTGGCAGGGGATCTTGCCGCCCTTCCGGAGACAGACCAGCTTCCCAGAGACTTTTCCACGGAACGGATGGAGCATATCCTGGGACGGTATGAAAAAGGCGGAAACGCCTATTATTCCGTCATGCTGAAAAACGCGGACACCTTTCATTCCATGGACATCCGCAATATGTCCCGTCTGACACAGAATCTTCTGCGGGGCATCGACTATGACCGGTGCGCCAGAAAGCGGAAAGAAAATTACCGGGCGCTGGCAGCCGTTCTGGATGGACGAAACCCGCTTCCTCTGCAGGAACCGCAGGTTCCCATGTGCTATCCCTTTTATGCGGAAAACGGCCCAGAGCTCCGCCAGCTGCTGGCGCAGGAACGGATCTATGTGCCGGTCTACTGGAAAAATGTCATGAACGAAATGCCTAAGGACAGCGTCGAGTACCGCTATGCCGCCAATATCCTTCCGCTCCCCTGCGACCAGCGCTACGAGCCAGAGGATATGGAGCGTGTGGCCGAAGCGGTCCTCAGGCTTTGTGGGAGGACCCTATGAACCATAAAATTTTAATCCTCGGTTCCTCCGAGGAATTTATACAGCTGGTGGCCATGGCAAAGGCCAGAGGCATCTGCACCATCGTCTGCGACGGCAATCCCCAGGGGCCTGCCAAAGAAGGCGCGGACATTGTTTACCATGTGGACGTGCGCCGCACCGAAGAGATTGCGGACATCTGCCGCCGGGAACAGGTGGACGGGATCCTCACCGCCTTTTCTGATCTGCTTCTGGAATGCATGGTAAAAATTGCGGACAAGGCAGGACTTCCCTGCTACCTGAAACCGGAGCAGCTGAGCTACTACCGGGACAAAGCCGTGATGAAGGACATGTTCGGCAGGCTGGGCATCCCAACGCCCAGATATGTGGAGACCGGCGCGGAACTGTCCGGAGAGACCCTCGGCGATCTGCGTTTTCCTGTGGTCACAAAGCCTCTGGACCGCTACGGTTCCCGCGGCGTCCTGGTTCTGGACAGCCTGGAGGAGATCCGCGGCAGATTCCATGAAATCTGCGCCGGCTCGGAGACAGAAAAAATCCTGCTGGAGGAATATGATCCGGGATATGAATTCAATCTGATGGCCTGGGTACACGACAGTCAGGTGTATGTGCTTGGGATTGCCGACCGGGAGAAAAGTCCCGGGGAACCCCATTCCATTCCCGTCTGCAGCCGCAACATCTACCCCTCCCGCCTGATCGGCCGGGTATACGGGGACGCGAAACAGATCCTGGAAAAAGTCATCGCCTTTACCGGGCAAACGGAAGGCGAACTGTCCATGCAGTTCTTCTGGAACCCGGACAGAGGCATCCAGGTCTGCGAGATCGCCGCACGGTTTCTGGGATATGAACACGAACTGATCGAATATGCCAGCGGTTTCTCCCTGGAAGAGCTGCTGCTCAATTCCATCTACGCTCCGGCGCTGGTGCCGGCTATGCTGGAAAAACACGATCCGCATTTTGACAGAAGCTGCGCCGTGCTGTATTTTCACGGACGGGAACGGATCGTGGGGAGCCTTGCGGCGGCCAGGGAGTGTATGAGCTTCCCGGAGGTGCGGCAGGGATGGCTGTTCTACCAGGAAGGGGAAAAAGTCCAGGAATTTGCCCGGCCTTATGTGGCCCGGTGCTTTCTTCAGCCGGGGGCACGGGAAAACATCGACCTGGCCACGGATAAGCTGTTTGCCGCCATGTCTGTTCCGGATGAAAACGGGGAGGAGCTTCTTTACCGGAATGTCCGGATGCAGTACCCGGAAGACGAACCGGCAAGATGAGAATTACAAAACCGTGCCGCACAGCGGGGAATGTTCCGCGTGCGGCACGGTTTTGTTGTTTTTCGCTTTTGACTTTGTCATTCTTCCTCTGATCACTCAAAAATCAAGTGCATATTGGAATGACGTGCCAAAGAATTTCTATCTTTCTCTATAAAATTCCATGTTTCCTGATAGGTTCCCGGCACAGCAAGGTTCAAATCCGATATAAATGTGATAAATTCCTCCGCTTTCCCGTCGTAACGTTCAGCGAAATCATCCGACAATATCTGTTTTTCTTCATCGGAAAAATCCCTCAACTCATTATATAATACATGTTCCAGATTGCAGGAATTATAATAAATACGGTAGGGAATTCCATGTACGCTTTTTGTCTTTCTAAGCTTATACAAAATATCCCCTTTTCGTTTATTCCGCGCTAAAACCGCCGCTTCATTATTTGTCTCAATATGATCTTCGTAATACATAAGTCTATCGACGTTTGCGTGCTGAACAGCATCCGCCGGAATATATACTCCGTCCGTATCTGTAAGATGTATGATCTTAAGAAAGTCTTTCTGAAGATACCGGTATCTGTTCATGACCTCATTTACTTGTTCGTTTATCTTATGAAGGATCAAATCCAGAGATACATAATCCTTCAAAGTGATATCGCCATGTACAACAACAAAACGAACCTCTTGACTGGAAAAATATTCCTTCATGATCGTTCCAAGCGCGGCTTCATCGCTTGGACCTTCTACAATGAACGCGACAACCTTTTTTTCATTCATTCCGTATCTCTCTGCCCGCCTTTCTGAATGCACGCGCAATTCTCAGACTGTCTGTTTCCTCATAAATCACTTCATCCTGACCTCCCAGCGTTATTCCTCTCAAATAAGTGTCTCTAAGGTTATTTGTCGTTTTGATGTGTTTCATTCGGATAAATCTCCTGTCTGGATTTGCGGTAGAAAACATGATACTGTCCTTATCCAGCATCTCCAGCGCACGGAGATTGTGTGACGTAAAGATCAGCTGCCCCTTAGCGCTTCTGCTGAAAATATCAAGCAATTCTCCAAGCATATATTCGAAAATCCCTGCGTCCAATTCGTCGATTGCAAGACAAATGGATGGATTTCCAAAGGCCTGGATCAAAGCATTTAAGATTGAAATGATTTTGATGATTCCTTCCGACTCCATCCGAATTGGAATCGGCGGCATACCCTCCCGCATAGAAACAAGTTCTATCTGATAGCCTGACTCTCCATCATCCATCAGTCGTTTTCCATAATTGTAAACGCCTATTTTCATGCCGGGAATAATCGTAAACAGAACCATATTGATCTGTTCTACAATGGTATCTAAAAGATTTTTTCGTTCTTTATTTAAAATAACCGGTTCTGTTAACGGAACGGCAAAGTCTCCTTTCATGCCTATGTCTTTTTGTTCAACTTTAAAAGCCATAGGCAATAAAAAATTCGCTGAGATCACTCCTGAATGTGTATTCCTGATAACAAACAGATCCTGCAAAGCAAATTTAAACAACGCTCCGATCACTTCTGAATAAGTTTTAAAATTGTTTTCGTAATCACGACAAAAGATTTCTCTGCTATTCTCGCCAAAGATGTAAGAACAATTACTTTTCTCTGCAATTTTTCTGGCAACAATTAAATCTGTTTTGTTTTCTGCATTGGCTTCAATCACTTCTTCTAATCTCTTTTTCGGTGCAAATATGAGTCCCTGTTCTGAACGGCAATAGTCCATAAATACCGTTTTATTACTTCTGGAATTACCTTGATTGACCGCACAGCTGAGTGTTTCACGAATAATTTGAGGACGAGTCTCCTCTGAACGCAGTAAAATCTTATAGCTTACCTCATAGACAATCTCCTCGCTGTAAATGTGAAAATCAGCTTCAAGCTTCGCCTGCTCACTATTTTTATCAATATAATCTGCAAGTTCTTCTTCCAACGCAGTCCCGATCATGATTTTCTGCAGATAATATAAAGAATCAATAACCGCCGTCTTCCCTGATCCATTTTGACCGTAAATACCTAATACCTCTGGATTTTTATACGATAACAGTTTTCGAAAGGTATTTGGCATAACAATTTGACCATTTCTGACATTTTTGATATTAGAAATCTTCAACGAAGATAGCCTGACGATTTTTTCCATAATTTTCTGCCTCCATACCATACAGTTTAGCACATACATTGATTTGATTCAACTGTTTTCTCTGATTTGATATTTTTTATTTCATTTACAAAATAACGATGCAGAATCTTTCTCACCTTGCAAAGATCATAGACATTGAGAGTTTCGACAGAAAATGCTTTATCTATACCTCTGAGGATGTATATGAATCCAAGTTTCTTCTTTATGAGCTGAAAGAGGCTCTGTGCCGATTAAAGGAAACAGACAGGCAGAAAAATACTTAAATTTCCAAAATGCTCACATACAGTACCCTGAAAGCGGATCAGCAGGACGATGTCGAAACGTGTCTGAAACCCAGACCATATCCCACAGACAGAGACAGGCAATTCTTGAAAAAGATTTTGCCTGTCTCAATTTGCAAATCCCTAAAAATATGCTTATTTTGATCGTGAAAAAGATACTAGGCAGTCCTTAACACCCCACATCCTTTAGCGCGATCACATCCACCCCGGTTCCCGCCGCATCTCTCAGTACCGTATCCCCTGCGCGGACAGGCGCCTGCACCGTAACGTTTTTCAACGCGCGGATGCACGCAAAAATCTTATCTTTGGGGATGTCCCCCCTGGTTTTCACCGGAACCACCGGCGCGGCTCCCCCGTCCACCCGGACGGTGGTGGTCACGATCCTGGTAGGATGGGTGACTTCCTTTTCGCCGTAAACCTTTCCCCGTCTGCAGGTATAACCGGAAACCGACACCACTTCCGATCCCTTCAGCTCTACCGTAAGTTCGCATCCCATGGGGCAGCCGATGCAGGTCAGTATTCTCTTTTCCATCGCCTACACCTCCTCAACGGAAACAGTGATCGTCTCCTGGGGCAGCACAGCGGCCAGCGCTTCTGCCTGGATCACTGCCTGCTCCATCTCTCCGGGCGTCAGGATCTGCTTTTTTCTGCGCAGAAGCTGTTTCTCTCCCGCACGAACGGTCACATAACAGTTACGGTATACATCCCTGACACGGAACCGTAGCTTCACCGTCTCCTCCATGCGCTCCGGATGAAGGATGGACGGTACCGTATATCTCACGCCTGCCCCCGGTACGATGGCCAGGGCCGTCCCCTGCCCATGCTTCCCGCAGATATCCTGGCCGCGCTTCCCTCGGATATATTCCACCGCGTGACGGCCTGCGCCTGCGGCCTCCTCCGACACAAAATCCACCAGGTCATGGACATGCAGCACGTTTCCGCAGGCAAAAATACCTTCTGTGCTGGTCTGGAAGGATTCATCCACCACCGGACCGGAAGTCAGAGGATTCAGTTCCACTCCCGCGCCCCTGGACAGCTCGTTCTCCGGAATCAGACCCACGGACAGCAGCAGCGTGTCGCAGCAGTATTCTTCCTCCGTCCCCGGTATGGGCCGCCCGCTGCCGTCCACCTGGGCCAGGGTAACCCCTGTCAGCCGTTCCTTCCCATGGATATTCACAACCGTATGACTCAGTTTCAGCGGGATTCCATAGTCCTCCAGGCACTGGACAATGTTTCGTTTCAGTCCCCCGGAATAGGGCATCAGCTCCGCCACCACCTTCACCTTCGCGCCTTCCAGGGTCATTCTCCTGGCCATGATCAGGCCGATATCTCCGGACCCCAGGATCACAACCTCCCGGCCCGGCATCCGCCCTTCCACGTTTACCAGGCGCTGGGCAGTACCGGCGGTAAAAATGCCCGCCGGGCGGTAACCGGGAAGATTCAGCGCGCCCCGCGGCCGCTCCCTGCATCCCATGGCCAGGATCACCGCCTGCGCCTGGATCTGAAACAAGCCTTCCCGGGGACTGACAGCTGTCACTATCTTTTCCGGCGAAATGTCCAGCACCATGGTATCCGTGAGACAGGGAATCCCCATCTGGCGGACTTTCTCAATATAGCGTGCGGCGTACTCCGGACCGGTCAGCTCTTCCTGAAAGGTATGAAGGCCGAACCCATTGTGGATGCACTGGTTCAGGATTCCGCCCAGTTCACTGTCCCGCTCCAGGATCAGGATTTCTTTTTCTCCCTGCTCCGCCGCTGAGACGGCAGCTGCCAGACCGGCAGGGCCGCCTCCGATGATTACAACTGCATATTCTCTCATCCTTACCTCTTTCATGGCACACTAGCTGCGCCAATAATGGTAGATTTGGAAGTTTGCTTCCAAACTTATCTCTTTCATGGCACACTGGCTGCGCCAATAATGATAGATCTGGAAGTTTGCTTCCAAACTCACCTTTTTCCGATCGCATCCTTATTTTTTCCGCAGATCAGCCAGGAATCCCCGCCTGCCTTGGTGAGGGTGTCCCAATCGCATACGCCTTCCCGTACCAGAAGCTCCATCACCTTCGGCGCGCAGAAGCCTGCCTGACATCTGCCCATTCCGGCGCGGATCCTGCGTTTGACGCCGTCCAGCGACTTTGCCCCCAGCGGCCGGCGCAGAGCATCCAGGATCTCTCCCTCGGAAACGCCCTCGCAGCGGCAGATGATCCTTCCGTAGGCCGGTTCTCTTTGGATCAGCTCCTGTCTCTTGGAAAACTCCAGCGCAGCCGGATCCAGGATGCCTTTTCTCGTTGGCTGAAACGACGGGTTCCTTTCCAATTCCAGATACTCTGCAATCTGCCCTGCCAGGTAACTTCCGATGGCCGGCGCGCTGGAAAGGCCCGGCGACTCGATCCCGGCGCAGTCGAAAAATCCCGGCGCGTCGGATGGCTGACCCAGGATAAAATCATCCCCATCTTCATGGGCCCGCAGTCCCGCAAAGGACGTGATCACCTGGCGATAGGGAATATTTTTCACTGTCACAGCGGATTTCTCCGTCACCGTATCCAGTCCCGTACGCGTCGTGTCAGTAGCCTCCCTGTCCTCGAGATCGGTGGCTGTTGGACCGGTCAGAAGGTTTCCGTGGACCGTCGGTGTCACGAGAACGCCCTTTCCCATGCGCCCGGGAAGCGTGAAAATCGTGCTGTGTACATGGCGGCCTGCCGTCTTGTCCAGCAGCTGATACTCGCCTTTTCGCGGGGTGATATGTATTTTTTTCCGGCTTACCATATTGTGGAACACATCGGCGTAAACGCCTGCCGCATTGACAATGGTCCGCGCCTGGAAGGTTCCCTGGGGCGTGGTCAGACGGAAACCGTTTTCTGTTTTTTCAATCGTATCTACCTGAGTCCGGAACCGGAATTCCACACCGTTCTCGCAGGCATTTTCCGCCAGAGCGATGGTCAGGCCAAAGGGACATACGATCCCGCCTGTGGGCGCGTACAAGGCAGCTGCGGCCTGTTCCGAAAGATTCGGCTCCATCCTCAGAAGTTCTTCTCTTTCCAGGATTTCCAGTCCCTCCACACCGTTCTTTTGGCCGCGCTCCAGGAGCCGTTCCAGACCGTCCCGCTGCTCCCCGTCAGTACATACGACCAGGGAACCATTCTGCTGAAACGGGAAATCCAGCTCCTCTGCCAGCGCCTTCATACGCCGGCTGCCCTCCAGATTCATTTTTGCTTTCATCGAGCCGGGTTCCGCGTCAAATCCCGCATGTACGATACCACTGTTCGCCTTTGAGGTTCCGCAGCAGACATCCTCCTCCCGCTCCAGAACGCAGATGTCCGCACGGTACCTGGAAAGTTCCCTGGCCACTGCGCAGCCACTGACTCCGGCCCCGATAATAATCACATCATACATAAATAATCCCCCAGTGTTCCGACTATTTCTTTTGTTACGGTTTCGCCCAGCCGCAGGCGTATCTGACAGCCTTTTTCCATCCGGCGATCTTCTCCTCGCGTTCCGCCTGACCAAGCTGCGGCTCAAACACCTGCCCGATCATCCAGTTTTCCTTCAGCGTCGCCCGGTCCGGCCAGTAGCCCACCGCCAATCCTGCCAGGTACGCGGCGCCTGTGGCGGTACTCTCCACGCACAGCGGCCGTTTTACCGGTGTTCCGTTGATATCCGCCTGGGTCTGCATCAGAAAATCGTTGGCGCAGGCGCCGCCGTCGACCCTCAGATCCGTCAGTTTCATTCCGGAATCCGCCTCCATGGCACGGATGACATCGTTCACCTGAAAAGCGATGGATTCCAGCGTCGCCCGGATGATATGGTATTTGTTCACGCCTCTGGTCAGTCCCAGGATCGTCCCCCTGGCATACTGGTCCCAGTAGGGCGCGCCCAATCCTGTAAATGCGGGCACCACATAGCAGCCGTTGGTGTCGCTGACCTTCTGCGCCATATATTCCGAATCCGCCGCCGACTCAATCAGCTTCAGCTCATCCCGCAGCCACTGGACAGCGGCTCCGCCCACAAAGATCGAACCTTCCAGCGCGTAATTCACCTTCCCGTCGATTCCCCACGCAATGGTCGTGACCAGGCCGTTGGTGGAAAAGACCGGCGTCTCCCCGGTGTTCATCAAAAGGAAACAGCCGGTGCCGTAGGTATTTTTCGCCTCGCCCGGCGCGAAACAGGTCTGGCCGAACAGCGCCGCGTGCTGGTCTCCCGCCGCGCCGCCGATGGGAATGGGGCCGCCGAAAAATCCCGCGTCCGTCTCCCCGTACACACAGCTGGAGGGCTTCACCTCCGGAAGCATACTCCGGGGGATTTCCAGCTCACGCAGAATGTCCTCGTCCCAGTCCAGAGTACGGATATTGAACAGCATGGTCCGGGACGCGTTGGTATAGTCCGTCACATGCACACGTCCTCTGGTCATCTTCCAGATCAGCCAGGTTTCCACCGTTCCGAACAGGAGCCTGCCCTGCTCGGCCTTCTCCCGGGCACCCTCCACATGGTCCAGGATCCATTTCAGCTTGGTCCCGGAAAAATAGGCGTCGATAACCAGTCCCGTCTTCTCACGGAAAACATCCACCATGCCTCGCTCCTTCAGCTGATCGCAGTATTTTGCGGTTCTGCGGCACTGCCAGACAATGGCCCGGCACACCGGCTCGCCGGTCTGGCTGTCCCAGACGATGGTCGTCTCCCTCTGGTTGGTGATGCCGATCGCCGCAATGTCCGACGCCTGTGCGCCTGCCTTCTGGATCGCCTCCACCGCTACGCCAAGCATTGTGGACCAGATCTCATTGGCATCGTGCTCCACCCAGCCGGGTTTCGGAAAATACTGGGTAAATTCTTTCTGCGCCATACTGACAATGACTCCCTGCGCATTGAACAGGATGCACCGGTTGCTGGTGGTTCCCGCGTCCAGCGCCATTACATATTTTGCCATACGTTCGTCCTCCTGAAATCTTTGGCAGAAGCCTGCCTGGCAGGATTTTCCCGCCATAAATGAAAAGAAAGGGTAACAGTACAGCCAGCTGAACTGTTACAAGAAAGGCACAGCGTAAGACCGCGGCGTATCGGCGGCCTGTGCTGTGCCTGTTCGGCGGCTTGCCTTATTGCGTTTATCGTAGCATATCCGGCAGGGTATTGCAAGGGATGTTTGAAAAAACGCCGGACGGGGCAGGCGCAGGACTGCAAGTCCGGAGCCTGAGGCGCACTGAGACGGGAATGCATCAGGCATTCCTGTCGAATTGCGCCGGTACCCGTCCGGCGGGACGTTGGGGCGTTTAGAGTTTCCACCTCCGCGCAGCAGTCCCCAGAGGGCGCCTGCCGCCTGCGGCGCGCGGACTTCGTCCGCACTACCGCTTCAGATATGCGCCTGCCAGTTCAAGTACGGCGCCGCACAGATCCTGATCGACTTCCATACTCTGCAGCTCGCTGATCAGCAGTTCCGGGGCGTTTCCGGCCTGGCTGACCGCGCGGAATATTTTTTCTTTTGCGATAAAATCAATCTCCGCCTGATTCAGGAAATCAAAGATCTGTTCCTGTACCGGGTTTTCCGCGATCTCTGTCTCTTTGGGAAGCCGGATCTCTATGGAATCCTCCGGACGGAGATTTTCCAAAGTTACGATGAATGTGGCGCCGCATTTGCCGCAGCAGCCTTCCTGTTTCTGTCCGTTGACCAGTACCTCTGCCTGGCCGGCAGTCACTTTGTGGAACTCAATCTTCCAGCTTCTCTGGGACGGCAGAAGGGACCGCTCGCCCTGGGCCGGGGAGACTGTGAAGATCTTTTCCTTCCAGTTCAGCTTCATTTCTGTTTGCGCGCAGATTCCCTGACGGTAGTTTTCCGATACGTTGTCGTCCTCATACAGAACAAAGGTGTTGTCTGCGCCCGGATATACGCAGATGGTCAGCTGGTCCGGATTGGACTCTGCTTCCACGGCTCCGATCCTGTCTGTCATAGGAAGGATTGCTCCGGCTTTTGCCAGCACCGGAATCTGGTCGATGGTGCGGTACATGTTCATGGTTCTGCCTCCGCGGTATACGGTGTCGGTGAAGAAATCGAACCACAGCCCCTCCGGCAGCCATACCTTCGTGCGGGCCACGTTCAGGTTCTCAACGCGCGGCGTCGTCACCGGCGCAGCAATCAGCTCGCTTCCGAAGAAATATTCGTTTTTCTGTCCATAGGCGGTCCAGTTATCCGGGTACTGATAATACATCGGCTGGCAGATCGGCTCACCTTTCTCCCATGCCCGGTGGTTCATGGTGTACAGGTACGGGATCAGTCTGTGGCGCAGGCGCAGGAAGCCGCACATGGTGTCGTGTACCTCTTTTTTGAACCTCCAGGGTTCTTTTCCGTTAAATTCACTGCTGCTGCTGTGCAGGCGGTTGATGGGCGAGAACACGCCGAACTGATACCAGCGCGCTTCCATCTCGTCGTTTTTGTAGCCCAGCATATGGCCGCCGATATCGTGGCTCCACCAGCCGTAGCCGATGTTGGAGGCTATGCTGGTAAAGTATGGCTGAAAATCCAGGGACTCCCAGGTGATCAGCGTATCCCCGGAAAATCCTACCGGATAGCGGTGAGAGCCGGGGCCTGCATAGCGGGAGAAGGTCAGCGGACGTCTGCCGTCCCGTTTGCTGTCCAGAAAATGGTAGTGGTTCAGCATCCAAAGCGGGTCAAGACCCTCCATCTTACTGTTGGTGCCCTGCTGCCAGTCTACCCACCAGAAGTCCACGCCTTCCTCCTCCATGGGATGCAGCACTTTGTCCAGGTAGTTCTCCAGGAAGACGGGATTGGCAATATCAAAGTTTACCGGCTCCTCTTTTTCCTGGTCCACGCCCATGGCCTCAGCCATCTGCGGATAACATTCTTCGTAGGCGCGGATACCGTCCGCCGGATGAAGGTTCAGAGTGGTTTTCATGCCTCTGTCATGAAGCTTTTTCAGGAAACGTTCCGGATCCGGGAACATATCACGGTTCCAGGTGTAGCCGGTCCAGCCGGTGCCGTACTTGGGATCGATGTCCACCAGATGCCAATCCATATCGATGACCGCTACGGTAAACGGGATCTGCTCCTGATCGAACCGCTCCATCAGTTCCATGTAGGTTTCTTCGGTATATTTGTAATACCGGCTCCACCAGTTTCCAAGGGTGTACCGGGGAAGCATCGGCGTCTCGCCGCAGAGACGGTAAAAATCCTTCAGAGCGTCCAGAAAACGGTGGCCGTAAGCAAACAGGTAAATATCCTGGATTCCTTTCTTTCTCGGCTGTACCCAGCCGTCCTCCCGAAGAGTCAGCGTGCGGGAATCATCCAGCGCCACGCAGCCGGACCACATGGACAAAATACCGTCCTCCAGCTCACATTCTCCGTCCACATTGTCCAGTGTTCTCGCCGTACCTTTCAGGTTGTCGTTTTTCTGTCCGAACCGCCATGCGTTGCGGTTTCCGCCTGGCATTCCAAGAGCATAGCAGGAAAGCCCATGGCTGGTAAATTCCTTTTTGTCGTAATTCAGCTGAAAATATTCCGTGCGGATCTCCAGCTCCTCCGGGGTTTCCTTGACCTCGAAATCAGCCTTCGGGAAATCCCGGTTCAGCACGGTCTGGGTGGGCGCGTCAGTAAACGCGCCATCGGCGCTGTACTCCAGACGCACCAGGCTTTTCGTCAATACGGTGATCCGGTAACAGTCACCCTGGATGATATTCTCCGGACATGCGGCCGGGTGCGCGTCGATCTTCAGATAATCTTTCATTTCGCTGCGTTCCTCCTTTATTTTGTCTGCATTTTTGTAACAGTTATGTTTTCATACAGTCTGCGCAGTGAATGCGCAGACCCGGCTAAATATTACCATATTTTAAATTGTTACGAAATCTTCAGTACCAGCGCCTCATACGGCTTCAGTGTCAGATTGCTGTCCACGCATTCTCTGCCATAGCTGCTGATGAGAATGCTGCCGCCGGCAAACTCCCGGGGAACCGTGTAGCTCTCCTCCTCCGGGGAAAAGCTGCAGATGACCAGAAGCTTTTCGCTGCCCAGCGTTCTCGTGTAGACGTACAGTGTCTCGCTGTCCGGCTCCAGAAGCTCATAGGTTCCGTATACCATCACCTGCTCTTTTTTCCGCAGTCCGATGATCTTCTGATAATAGCGGAACACGGAATCCGCATCCTCCAGCTCCGCCTTGGCGTTGATCTCTTTATAATTCGGATTCACCATGATCCATGGGGTTTTGGTGGTAAATCCTGCGTTGGCGCTGTCGTCCCACTGCATCGGCGTTCTGGCGTTGTCCCTGCCGCGCATGCGGATGTAGCGCATCATGTTTTCCGGCGTTACTTTTCCTGCTCCCGTCAGTTCGTGGAAAGCGTTGATACTCTCAATATCTCTCAGATCCTCCAGCTTTTCAAACGGGCAGTTGGTCATACCAAGCTCCTCGCCCTGGAACACATAGGGGGTTCCCTGCATCATATGCAGACAGGTCACAAGCATTTTCGCGCTGACTTCCCGGTATTTGGGATCGTCGTTTCCAAAGCGGGATACGCTTCTCGCCTGGTCGTGGTTTCCAAGAAACAGGCTGTTCCAGGCTTTACCTTCCAGCTGTGTCTGCCATTTGCTCATGGTTTCTTTAAAGTCCTTCAGCCGCACTCTCTCGTCGGTCCACTTGCCCATGGGACCGTTGGCCTCCACATGCTCGAACTGGAAGACCATACTCAGCTCCCGGCCGTCGGCGTTGGCGTATTTCTTTGCCTCCTCAATGGTCACGCCGGCGCACTCGCCCACCGTCATCAGGTCATAATGGGACAGAACTTTCTGGTTCATCTCCTGCAGATATTCATGGACATGCGGACCGTTGGCGCAACCGGAATCTCCGTACAGGGCGTCCGGCGCCTGATAGCCGTCGGGCAGCCCCGGCTTCTTGGAAATCAGGCTGATCACATCCATACGGAAACCGTCGATGCCCTTCTCGCACCACCAGTTCATCATGTCAAACACTTCGCCGCGGACCTTGGGGTTGTCCCAGTTCAGATCCGGCTGTTTTTTTGAGAACAGGTGCAGATAATACATTTCTGTCGTCTCGTCGTACTCCCAGGCGGAGCCGGAGAAGCAGCTTCCCCAGTTGTTGGGTTCCTTTCCGTCCTTGCCTTCTCTCCAGATATAATAGTCGCGGTAGGGATTGTCCTTGGATTTTCTGCTCTCCACAAACCATGCGTGCTCGTCGGAAGTATGGTTCACTACCAGGTCCATCACCAGCTTCATGCCTCTGGCATGGATGCCCTCCAGCATCCGGTCGAAATCCTCCATGGTACCGAACTCCGCCATGATCGCCTGATAATCGCTGATATCGTAGCCGTTGTCATCGTTGGGCGACTGGTACACCGGGGACAGCCACAGAACGTCCACACCCAGTTCCTTCAGGTAATCCAGCCGCGAAGTGATCCCGTTCAGGTCGCCGATCCCGTCCCCGTTGCTGTCCATAAAGCTTCTCGGGTAGATCTGATAAACCACCGCTTCTTTCCACCATGTTCTTTCCATTTGCGTTTCCTCACCTTTCTTCTTTGATCTTTATGTTTTCCTGTGTTTCGCTATGTTTCGCTACACTTCGTTCTTTCCTGTCTTCCATTCTTTTTCCTGCTTCCATACTACCATACCTCCTCCGTACATTTCAATAGTTTTGCGCAAAACTATTGAAATTACACAAGATATTCTTTTGTGTTTTGTATTATATGCACACAAACAAATTTAAAACTGTTCCGCTCTCTGCCGTCCCACAAGATAGCTCTCTGCCGTCCCACAAGATATTTCCGCTCAGAATACACGAAAACACCGAAGTCTGCGCAGCCATCCAACCGGCCGGACAGGTCTGCGGCGCGCAAAGCAGGGTTTTTGCCAGACACCGAAAGATGGTGCAAGATCGCAGCGGCAAAACATAAAAAAACTTCCTGGGAAGATCCAGGTTTTCAGATCGTGCCGGAACATTTCTTCCCGCGGTCTGCGCGCCACACAAACCGTGACGTACAGACGCGGAAAACAATTCTCCAACACGTCCTGAAAATCCTGGATTTTCACAGGAAGTATTTCGCGATCGTTCAACCCTGCCAGACGATCACAGTTTTTCATAAACAGCAGTCCTCAGCGGGGGGAAGCGTCCGCCACCGATTCCCTCTGAGCCAGCAGCGTGGAAATCCGGTATTCTACAGAAACCGTTTCCCCGTGAAGAGTTCTCACCAGCGCGTCCACCGAACGCCTGGCCTTCTCTCCCACATTCTGGCGCACAGTGGTCAGCGCCGGCCGGGACAGCCTGGCATAAGCCACATCGTCAAACCCGGCCACCGACAATTCCTCCGGCACACGGATCCCCTGGTCCTGGAGAAAATTCATCGCTTCCACCGCGTACAGGTCCGAGGAAAAAAACAGCGCGCTCTGTTCCCGGAACAAGGGAAGCAGTTCCCGGTAGTGTCTCCGGCGGCTGGCCGGATCTTTGGCCGTCAGAAGGTGGCGGGAGGCGGCGTCCTCCACCAGTTCCTCCTCCATAGCCTCCCGCACGCCAAGCCATCGCTCGTGGTCCACAGCCTCGTCGTTGTCCGAGAGAAACAGAAATTTTCTGTGTCCTTTTTTCAGCAGGTATTTTCCCATCAGATAACCGCCGCCCCGGTCGTCGGTGCGCACGTTGATCACTCCCTCCGGCAGCGGACTGTAACTGTCTATCACCACCATGGGTCCCAAAAAACGATTGCGGATCCTGCGGATTTCCCGCTCGTCAAAGCCGATGGAGATCATAGCCTCCAGATTCCATCCCAAAAGCTGCTCCATCAGATCCCTGCCCTTGTGGCGGGTCACCAGTATCATGGTATAACCCTTTTCCTGGATCCTGAACTCCAGACTGCCCACCAGTTCCGCGATAAACGGGTCTTCCAGCGCATAGTTCATGCCCTCTCTGGTATACCCCAGGGCCACGCCGATGAGTCCCGAATGGTCCCTCGCAAGCATCCGGGCGCTGAGGCTTGGCACATAATCCATCTCCTCCAGGATCCGGTTGATCTTCTCCACCGTCTCCCTGGAGACACGCCCGGCCTTTCCGTGGATCACATTGGAAACGGTTGTCGGACTGACCCCGGCTCTCTCTGCGATATCCTTAATACGAATCATACATCTGAACCTCCCCATCCGGAGCGTAGTTGCGCAGCCGTTGCCCGCGGGAATAAGCGGCGCAAAACGGCTGCATGTTCCGCTACTGGTTCCCGATTCCGGTCACGGTACACAGCAGATCGCCCTCCCGGAAGGTCAAGGTGATGGTGTCCCCTTCCTGGTATCTGACGATCTCCACAAATTCCGTGATTGCCGCGTCAAAGATCCTGTCATCGTCTTCCAGCACAAGATAGAAATGAGAGTTTCCGTCAATGACGCTCTGGGCAATGCGGGTGATGACGCCTGTCACCGTCTCCTCCCCGCCGGCGATCTCCTCCCCGGAGGCAATGCCGCTGACCTCCAGAAGGCGGACATATTCTTCCTGACAATCCGAAATCGTGTCGCCGGTGGCAACGGTCTGGTACTGCTGCACATTGACCATCGCGTACTTTTTCACCAATCCTGCCCCGTCCTTCAGGGCCATTACATAGGTGGGTTCGTTGGCCACGTTGAGCAGAAGCGGGAACGCCGCCGTGTAGCGCAGATTCTGCACCTGGCCTTCCGCGGAAGCCATGGCGGAGCGCTCCTCCGCGCCGGAAATCGGATAATACCGTGTTTCCATGGTTCTCTGGTTCATCAGAATAAATCCTACGTTGGACTGGTCGGCGTTTACCGATGTCACGCCGGTATACACCCACACATCGTCGTCCATGGCAATGTAATTATAACCGTCGGTGGTTTTCAGACAGCCCTTCTGTCCGAACACACTGTTGATATAACCGTTGACCAGAGAACCGTGATAATTGTAAAGCTCCAGCAGCAGGTCCGCCGGATACGCCCGGTCCACCCATTTGGGACAGTCCTCGATGGCATAATCCACGGTTTCGCCAGTCTGAGCGTTGCACAGTACCACCCGTCCGATGGTCTGTCCGCCAAACAGTCCGATGGTGTACTCCTGCACCGGGCATACCCAGTAAGGAACGCCTTCGTCGTTGATCTCGAAGCTGATCTGGTCAAACATATAGGTGGGATAACGGAAACGCAGATGGCGGTAGATATTTCGGTTAAACAGTTCCGACTGGGAATAGCGGATCGGCTTGTCCAGCTTCACCAGCTCCGTCTCCTGGGTGGCCATATCGATCTGCATATAAGCGGGAATACCGTCCGCCTGGTTGGTAAACCACTTGATCGTGCTGGCGTACACCAGCGGGGACACCCGCACCGGCACCTCCTGATAATTGATCTGAGAATACAGGTCGCTGACCTCAAACTGAGAAACCATATCCACCATGCTTCCCATTTTCCGCTCGCCCAGGATGATCGCGCTGTCCCTATCAAGAATGGGAATCTGGTCAAAGCTGATCTGCTTGATATCCTCGGTGAAGTTCCTTTCCTCCTGCTGGATCAGATTGTAATACTTCTTCGCATTGACGATCGGCGAGGAAAGCACCGTGCCGATGATCAGAAAAAGCAGCAAAAGTCCGGTGATCCCCACACCGATCTTAAATCCCGGATACGTCTTCAACGTCCGGATGTCCGTCGTTTTTTTCTTTACGGAATAAACCACTAAAAGCAGCACGACGATTCCGATCAGAAATCCCCAGAATCCCTGATTATGGATATTGACCGCCGGGAGCGCCACATAGTAATAGATTCCCGCCGCAAGCAAAACCGCCAGAACGGCGATCAGCTTCCATTTCAGACTGCCACGTTTCATTCTCTCATGTCCTCCTTAAACAGTAGTAGCACCATTATACACGCTGCCTTTTGAATAATCAAGGTAGGACTTGCCACTCTCTGGCACTTGTGATACACTTGACTGTAACAGTCCGCGGCACTCCGGCCCGGCCGGATTGCCGCCATTGACTGCGGTTCACTATAATATCCCCGCGCCGCGGCGGCAGGCATAACTGCCAGAGCGTGTTTGAACATTCCTTCCTGCAACTTTCAAACACATTTGAGACCTGTCAGGCGTGTGACTGGAAAAGAGGAAATCTATGAATCAGAAACCGCAAAAAAATATTGTTCTCATTGGCTTCATGGGCTGCGGCAAAAGCTCTGTGGCAAAAGCGCTGGGCAAAAGCTTCCGGATGGAGGTGATCGAGATGGACGAGATGATCTCCGCCCAGCAGAACCTGCCGATCCCCGAAATTTTCGACCGTTTCGGCGAGGAATATTTCCGCGATCTGGAAACCGCTCTGCTGGAACAGCTGCAGGGGCGTACCGGATGCGTGATATCCTGCGGAGGGGGCGTTCCCCTTCGTCCGGTCAATGTGGCGAAAATGAAGGCGCTGGGAGAAGTGGTCCTTCTCACCGCCACCCCAGAGACCATCTACACCCGCACCTGCGGCGACGACAACCGGCCGAACCTGAAAAACAGGAAAAGTCCCGAAGCCATCGCCGAACTGCTGGAACAGCGCCGGCCAAGCTACGAAGCCGCCGCCGACTATATGGTGGCCACCGACGGCAGAAGTGTCGAAGCTATCTGCGAGGAACTGGTGCACCGTATATGAAATGTCTAGCCAGATGACGCAGGATATTTTTTCGAGTGTGCATGTTCAAAAACGCAGGCGTAGCGGGCTACGCCGAGGCTTTTGAACATGTGCAATCGGAAAAATAGACAAGTCAGATGGTCTGGATATTT
>JAGHIA010000033.1 GCA_017887445.1 Fusicatenibacter sp. | reverse complement strand
TCACAGCTTCTTCCGATACTCCGCCGGACTCTCCCCCACCAGCTTTTTAAATTTCTTATGAAAATAATCCACATTCTTATACCCGACCTTTTCCGCCACCTCGTACACCTTCAGCGCCCGGTCCGAAAGCAGCTCCTGGGAGTAGCGGATACGGATGCGGTCCAGATAGGAGTTGAAGGTTTCGCCCACCTCGCGGGTAAAGATCTTTCCCAGGTAGGAGCTGTTGTAGCCGAACAGCGGAGCGATCGTCTCCAGCTTCAGGTTTTCCCGGTAATTGTGGTCGATATAATAGAGGATGTCCTCGATGATCGTCTTGCTGGTAGGACTTCCGATGGCGTTCATGCACATCTCAAAATGCTCCGAGAAAAACTGCAGGATCTCATACAGATAATACTGTTTTTCGATGAAGCCGATGATCTCCGCGTTGGAGCTGAACGGGATGTCCATATTGCTGTAGCTGTGGGTCAGGTTCTGCTTGATCTGCAGGTAAATATCAATCAGATACCGTTTGATGGCCGAAATCTCCGCGGCTGTGCGGTAAAGCTCCGATTCCAGCTCCCGCAGGGTCTCGGCGATGCGCGTGCGGTTCTGGGTCTGTATGTAGTCGGTCAGGCGGCGGGAATATTCCGGGGCCTGTTCGTTCCAGCTTTCCTGGGGCAGAAGCGGCAGATCCTGGGCCGGCAGGGCCTGATATCCCAGCACATGCTGATTCGGTTCACAGAAGAATCGCCGGGACAGCAAAGTGGACGCGTCCTGGTAGGACAGACATACGTCCTCCAGCCGGTAAACCCTGCGGCCGTAGGTGAGAAACAACGAATCCAGCGGCGATCCCTTCTGGGGATTCACGTCGTAGTGGTGGAGCAGGGCGTCGAACCGCTCCGCGGCAAAAGCGCCTTTCAGGAGAAATACTTCCCGCTTGTCCAGAATGATATGGTCAAAGGAGTTGTGATCCTGGTTGGTGACCCGCAGAAGCTCGGCAAAATTCCAGAAGGTCCGGAAGGAATCCTGGTTGTAGCGCTCGTAAATGATCACCTGGTAGACCTCCGCCGACAGATGCAGATCACGCTGGGTGGTAGGAGAAATATCGGACACGTCCCCCACCAGCAGGTTGCGCAGGATGGTGTCCAGCGCGTTTTCCCGGTAACGGTTGAAATTGTCCTTCTCTCTTCGCTCGGATTCGATGGAATTTCTCACGGAGGTGACGGCAGAGATCAGCTCGTCCTCGTCGATGGGCTTTGTCAGGTAAAAGTCCACGCCGTATCGTATGGCTGTCTGGGCGTAGGTGAAATCCGAGTAGCCGCTTAAAATGATAAAATGTCCGGAAAATCCGTTCTCACGGGCGGTCCGGATGATCTCAATGCCGGTCATGCGCGGCATACGGATATCCAGAAGCACCAGGTCAGGGCACAGATTCAGGATCTTGTTCAGCGTTTCCTCGCCGTTGGAAGCCTGGCTGCAAATGGAAAATCCCAGTTCATCCCAGTCAATGATATATTTCAGGCCTTCGAGTACAACCGCTTCATCGTCGGCAATCAGTACTTTCATAATTTGTTCCGTTCCTTTCAAAGTTATTCCAACAGTTTGGACAGAGGAACTGTTACTGAAAAGTAACAGTTCAGCCGTGCTGAACTATTACACGCTTCGCGATGCACAGAAACTGCATTTCATGCAGTTTCGCGCTGCAGGCCTCGGGTTTTCGTGCATTCTGCGCGAAAACACCTCGCGGGATAGTGGCAGGCTGAACTGTTACACTGAAAATGCAGTGCATACAGGCCTCTGGCCATTGAAAATGTTTTTTCTGCCTTGCAGGTCATTCCATCAGCTTGTTCAGCGGAAGGCGAAGACTTACCATCGTGCCTCTTCCCTGGGCGCTGGAAACCGTCAGCGCGTATTCCGGGCCGTAGCACAGGCAGAGTCTCTGGTTGATATTATAAAGTCCGATGCTCTGGGTTCTGCCGGTGTCTTTTTCTGAGATGTTTTTTCTGAGAAGCATCAGTTCCTCGTCTGTCATTCCCACGCCGTTGTCTGAGATATCGATGCGCAGGCAGGTGTCGTCCTGTTCGTAAATACGCAGCAGGATCTTTCCGCCGGATTCCACGTTGGCAAGACCGTGGGACACCGCGTTCTCGACAATCGGCTGGAGCAGCAGGGGAAGGATCTGGTAATTGGTCAGGTCCAGTCCCTCCTGGATATCCACCGTGTACAGGATCCGGTCGCCGAAGCGCAGCTGCTGGATGGAAAAGTAAATGTGCAGGTAGTCGATCTCCTTTGCCAGGGTGGTGGAGACGGTTCCTGTGTTGTCCAGCACATAGCGCAGGGATTTTCCCAGAAGCTTGATGGCCGTGGCCACCTCCCGGTTGCCGGCGGCGAAGGCTTTCATGCGGATCGTCTCCAGGGTGTTGTAAAGAAAATGCGGGTTGATCTGGCTGGCCAGCATTTTGTATTCCATCTGCTGCTGCTGGTTTTCCAGCTGCTGTTCCCGGATTTTTCCTTCGTAGACCAGCGCCTCCTTTGCCTTGATCTCCTGGATCATTGTCTGCAGGTCCTTGAACGCCTCGGAGAGCTCGTCGCTGCCGTGGAAGGAGTCGATAATGTTGTAGTCCCCCCGGCTAGCCTGGTGCATGGCGCTTCGCAGGGTGTTGACCCGCGCGCTGAAATAGCGGATAAACAGGTAGATCAGCAGGCAGGGCAGCAGGATCGCGAAGACCAGGATCAGCAGGAAGTTGTTCTGGATATGGGCGATATCGCCAAGCGCCTGGGGATTGTATGCGACAATATAAACCTTGTCGTCGGAGCGGTAAGGCTGCAGGGTATTGACCGAGGCAATGGTATCCTCATCGTCGAGGGAGAGAACGCCGGTATCTGTGTAAAGATACTGGTCGTAGTCAATCTCCAGGGGGAGCTGCTGACCGGTGAAAGCCTTTCCGGTGCTGTAAAATACCGGATCCTGATTGACGGTGACGATATTTTTCAGCGTGGTGTTTTCAATACGGTTTTTCAGATAATTGTCGCTGGCTGTGACCACCAGGACCGCATAACTGCGGCTGGCCGGCAGCGTAATCTGCCGGAACATGTTCAGCTCCCAGTAGCTGTTTCCGTAGTTGTCGTCCCGCCGCAGCGTCTGCCAGAACACGGCCGAGGTGGAGGAGGCTTTCCGGAACCAGGAGGTTTTCGCTATTTCGCCGGTAATGGCGTTAAAATCTCCGTAACCGGCGATCTGTTCGTTAAACGTATAAATGGAGATGGAAGCAATGGAGGTGTCCTGCTGCCGGATCTTGGTGATCCGGTTGTAATTCTGCGCGGCGAGACGCGCTTCCAGCTCATTGTCCCAGGAATTGCCCAGAAGCTGCTGCAGCTCTGTGTCTGAGACAATGTCCTCGGAGAGATTATAAAAATTGGTGGTCAGGTCAAACATGATGGAGCGTACCCGGATGCTGTCGGATTCCGCCTGTTCCTGATAATGGTCGTACAGGGTACTGCGGGAATTGTACAGCAGCAGGAATCCGATACATGCGACGGGAATCAGAAGCGCCAGGATAAACACGTCGGTAAGCTGGCGCTGTACCCGGGCCTGGCTGAAAAATTTTTCCAGTGATCGTTTGAAATTCATAGTTGTAAGTCCTTGGTAATTGTTGTGATTGTGATATGATATTAATTATAATAAAAATCTGTCCAAAACTCCAGAAAAATGTGATGGAAATGCTCTAAAAACTGGTGTATATGATATGAAATACTGCTGGTTTACGATGCAACCTGCAGCAGATATAATAAAATTTATCATTTGAACAGGGGATATTGCATAACGATTCGGCCGGGGTCTGCGCATTTACTGCTCAGACCGTATGAAAAGGCAGCGCCTGCAGGCAGCCGGTTGATTGCGAAGCGATGTTCCATGGACGGGTGCCGCCGCTATTTGGCTGGCTGAATCGTGATATTTCTGATGTCAGGAGGGATTAAAAATATGCAGGAGAAGAAAAAAGTCTGTGAGAAGGAATATTTGAACACTCCGCTGTGGGACAGCAGCCTTTCCCTGGAGGAACGGCTGGACGCTTTGCTGGAAGCGATGACGGAGGAGGAGAAAATCGCGTGTATGACCACCGGCTGTCCGGATATTCCCCGTCTGGGGATCCGGAGCTTCTTTCTCGGCGGGGAGGCGGCCCATGGGATTGAGGCCCGCCATGACCAGGCCTTTAACCGGGGAGAACCGCAGCCGTCCACATCCTTTCCTCAGCCGGTGGGGATGAGCGCGGCCTGGGACCGGGCGCTGATGAAGGAGATTGGAACCGCGGTAGGCGAGGAGGCGCGGGTGATCTATCAGAACGAAGGGGGCGGCGGCCTGTGCCGCTGGGCGCCTACCATCGACATGGAGAGGGATCCAAGATGGGGACGGACCGAGGAGGCATACGGGGAGGACCCGCTGCTGACCGGGGAGATGGCCGGAGGCTATATCCGGGGAATGCGCGGGGACGATCCGTTTTACCTTCGCTGCGGGGCCACCCTGAAACATTTTTATGCCAATAATCAGGAGAAGGACCGGATACGCACCTCATCCTCTTTGGACCCGCGGAACAAAAGGGAGTATTATCTGGAGCCGTTCCGTATAGCGGTGGAGGCCGGGGCGGAGGCTGTGATGACCTCCTACAATGAGATCAACGGTGTGCCTGCGATCGTAAATCCGGAGGTACAGGAGCTGCTGAAAGATACCTGGGGTCTGCCGGGACATGTGGTCTGCGATGGCGGTGATATGCAGCAGACAGTTACGGATCACGGTTTCTTTTCCTCTCACGCGGAGACGGTGGCGTATGGCCTGAAGGCTGGTGTCGATTGTTTTACGGATGACAAAGAGGCAGTGGAGCAGGCGGTACGGGAGGCTTTAGAGCGGGGACTGATCACCTGGGACGATATCAACCGGTCGGTGCGCAATTCGTTTCGCACAAGAATCCGGCTGGGACTGTATGACGGGCAGGGGGAAAACCCTTATGGGGAGATTCCGGAGGAACGGCTGAACAGTCCCATGCATGGACGCCTGGCGAGACAGGCAGTGCGGGAATCGGCAGTGCTGCTTAAAAACGAGGCTGTGAAGGGATCTGGAGCGCAGCAGCTGGAAAACGAGACTGTGAAGGGATCTGGAGTGCGGCAGCTGGAAAATGAGGCTGTGAAGGAATTGGAAGAGCCGCTGCTGCCACTGAAAAAAGGGCGCAAGGTGGCGGTTATCGGTCCCTGGGCGGACGCGTGGTATAAAGACTGGTACAGCGGGATCCCGCCGTATGCCGTTACGGTTGCGGAGGGCATCCGCCGGTCCGGTATGGCCGGGGAGGTACGAAGTCTCGACGGATATGACAGAATCCGGATCCGCACGGAGGACGGCTATCTTTGCGCGCAGCAAGACGGAACGCTGAAAACCGGCAGCCGGGAGAACGCGGAGATTTTCCGGCTGGAGGATTGGGGCTGCGGCCAGTTCTTGCTTTTTGGAGAAGGCGTCGGAAGATATCTGGTCACCGGGGAGGACATGCGTGTGACGGTGTCCAGCAAGGAAGTGTTCGGATGGTTTATCCGGGAAGCGTTTCATTTTCGAAGGCCTTCCGCGGCGCCAGGCGAAAGCGCGGCGGTCCTGACATATGCTGTTGAACCCCAGAGCGGCGCTCCGGTATTTATGGAAAGCTGGAACGGAAGACTGCTGGAGCTGGACGGCGGACAGTTAAGCTGCCGGCCGGAACAAAAAGAGGACGGGCCAGGAGGAGAAATGTCCCGGCAGGACTGCGGCGGTCCGGGAAAGAAACCGGAGAAGTTCTGGCTGGAGCAGGTTTCCAGCGGGACGGCTGAGGCCATGGAACTTGCGGAATGGGCCGATGTGGTGATCTACGCGGCGGGCGGAAACCCGGTGATCAACAGCAAAGAGGAGATCGACAGGGAAACCCTTGCGCTGCCAGAGGCACAGGAAAGACAGCTGTTTGCTCTGAAAGAAAGGAATCCGGGTTTCGTTCTGCTGCTGATCGCGAATTATCCGTACGCGATTGTGCGGGAACAGAGAGAGCTTCCGGCTATCGTACAGTGCGCGTCCGGCAGCCAGGAGCTGGGGAATGGTCTGGCGGATCTGCTGTTTGGGAAGGTGTCGTTTGCCGGAAGACTTCCGATGACCTGGTACAGAAGTACAGAGGACCTGCCGCCCATGGAGGATTACGATATTATCCGTGGAAAGCGCACCTATCAGTATTTTGAGGGAGAGACGCTGTACCCGTTTGGCTGCGGACTGAGCTATACATCCTTTGCGTACAGTGATCTGAAGCTCCATATGACCTCTGGCGGAGACAATCTCAATGACGCCGGCCGGCGGTCACTGTTTGTGTCGTTTACTGTTGAAAACACCGGCGCGGTGGTTTCTGACGAGGTGGTACAGATTTATGTAAGGCAGAACGGCTCCCGTGCCGCCCGTCCGCGAAAACAGCTGCGGGCCTTTGAACGTCTGAAGGACCTGCGGCCAGGAGAACGCCGGCCGGTGATTTTTGAGATCCCTCTTGACAGCCTGCGGTATTATGATGTTGTCACAGAACAGATGGTGCTGGAGACGGGAAGCTATACTGTGATGGCAGGCGCATCCTCGGAGGATATCCGTCTGGAGCAGACGGTTGAGATCTCCGGAACAGAGATTCCGCCGCGGAACGCGGAACGCACCATACGGGCGGATCATTACGATGACTGCAGAAATGTTCTGCTGTACCAGGGGCATGACGCTCAGTGCGCAGTCTACTCCAAAAGCGCAGGCTGCCGGTACGGCCATCCGGAGAGGAACAGACAGCTGGAGAAGACGCTTCCGGACGGAGAAATGATCTACCGGGATATGGTCTTTGCCGCCGCGCCTGAATGTATTCATGTACTTCTGCAAGGAGAAGGCGCCGGACAGCTGGAGGTTTTGCTGGGCGTGCCCGGAGGCGGAGAGCGCGTACTTTTGCGCACGGAGTGTGAAAACGGTGGAAAACCTGTGTGGAAAGAATTTTCCCTGAACACGGCATGTGTGGAAAACTTTCCTGTGGGGCAGCGCACAGAGATCCGCATCCGGCTGAAGGGGTGCGCAGGAATTGCCGCATTTGCCTTTTCACCGAACATCTGTGACATATCATACAGGACTGACAGTGATACATAACCATTTATGAGAGAAAACGGAGGACAAAAAAGTGTTGGATCAGACGATCAGACAGCGGATCCAGGAGACGCTGAAGCGCGCAGTGGACAATCAGGAGGTGCCGGGGATCAATCTCCTGGTGCTCAAAGACGGCGGGGAGCTTCTGTACTGTGAGGAAGGCTGGGCCGATATTGAGAAAAAGAAAAAGATGCGGCGGGACACCATCGCCCGGCTGTATTCCATGACAAAACCCATAACTGCCACGGCGGTGATGATGTTAGTGGAACGGGGATTATTGGACCTGGCCCAGCCGGTGGCGGAATTGCTCCCCGGCTTTGCGGACCAGAGGGTGGTAAAAGACGACGGAACGCTGGCGCCGGTCCTGCGTCCGTCCACCATGCGGGACCTGATGAATATGACGGCGGGCCTGGTGTACCTGGGCGACGAGACAGCGGCGGAGCGGGAGACCACAAAGGTCTACGAGGACATTGCCGCGAACATGTACGGGGACCATCCGGTGACCACAATGGAGATGGCAAACCGCATCGGCCGCTGCCCCTTAAGATATCAGCCGGGCGATATCTGGCAGTACAGCTCCGGAGCGGATGTGCTGGGCGCTGTGGTGGAGGCAGTGACGGGAAAAACCTTCGGCGCGTTTCTGCGGGAGGAGCTGTTCGAGCCGCTGGAAATGCCGGATACGGATTTTTACGTGCCGGCCGAAAAACGCAGCCGCCTGATGACGCCCTACATGTGGGATGAAAACAGAAACCTTGTGCCGTATACCGGCTGCAATCTTGCCATTATGAACGATATGTCCATACCAAACGCCTTTGAGTCCGGCGGAGCCGGCCTGGCGTCCACCATCGACGATTACGCTCATTTTGCGCGGATGCTGGCAAGCGGAGGCGTTTACCGGGGCAGGCGGCTGATGGGCGCCCGGACGGTGGAATTTCTGACCACAGGGGCGGTGACGGCTCATCAGCGCAGGGGAATGGATTCCTGGACGGCGCTGGAAGGGCACACTTACGGAAACCTGATGCGCGTCCTGACGGAGCCAGGCCGGGCCATGGCCATGGGAAGCCTCGGCGAATACGGCTGGGACGGCTGGGAAGGCTGCTACTTCGCCAACTGTCCGGCGGACGGCCTGACCATTCTTTTCATGACCCAGAAGACGGATTCCGGCGTGGCCCCGGTGGTGCGGCGGGTGCGCAACCTTCTTTTTGGGGGGATTTAGTGCTGGAGCATTAATACAAAAATAAGATTTTTCTTCCGGAAACTTTAAATATTATCTGCTATGCTTTCGAATAGAAATAAAGCAGAAACGGTAACAGTTCAGCCTGGCCTGTGGATTTACAAAGTGTTCAGCTGCTGAACCGTTGCGCAGAAAGTTTCGGCAATCGTTCGGCAAGGCTGAACTGTTTCAAGTTTCGGGAGGAAGGATTATGAAAAATGAACTGACAGTATACGAGGCTCCGCGGCAGAAAGAATTTTCATTTTACAATATCTTCTGGATCTTTGTGGCAGGCGGTGTCATCGGGTGTATTCTGGAGACCATATGGTGCTGTTTTGTGTTCGGAGAATACAGCAGCAGAAGCAGCAACCTGTTTTTTCCGATCAGTACCGTCTGGGGCCTTGGCGCGGTGATTTTTACCCTGCTGCTGAAAGGCAATGTGAACAGCGGTTCCGGGGTGATTTTTCTGAAGGGATATATCATGGGCGGGATGTTTGAGTTTGCCTGTGGATTTTTATGTGAAAAGGTTCTCGATGTGACGTTCTGGGATTATTCGGCGCTGCCGTTCTCTCTGGGGCGTTATGTGAATCTGGTGTTCTGCTGTTTCTGGGGACTGGCGGCGCTGGTGTGGTGCAGAAAGGTTTACCCGGTCATTCAGAAGGTCCTTATGGAGAAGGCGAAGAAAAGCAGCAGGATCCTGACGCAGGGATTTGTGGTATTTATGCTGCTGACCACCCTGATGTCCGGGGCGGCGCTGCTGCGGATGAGCGAGCGCAGTCAGAATCTGCCGGCCCAGAATGGTTTTGAGCGGTATCTGGACCGGCATTATTCCGACGAGATGCTGCAGAAATGCTTTCCCAAGATGAAGCCGGCAGACTTAGAGCGTGTCTGAAAATTTGTTTCTGCAGTCTGCACGTCTCACTTTGCGGGAAATAAATTTTCAAACACGCTCTGGTACTCCCATGAGATTTATATTTTTCTGCTTAACATTTCCGCGTTGGTCGCGTAGGCCAGCGCGGTTTCTTTTGTGATCAGGCCCTTGCGGCAGAGATTTGCCAGGCTGGTGTCCATGGCCACCAGGTTTTCGTTGTTGGCGGAGGAATAGAGGATCCCGTCGATCTGGGGAACCTTTCCGTCGCGGATCATGTTGCGGATGGCAGGGTTCATGGTCATGATCTCGAAGGCGGGGATCAGCTTTCCATGCACCGACGGCACCAGCTGCTGGCAGACCACAGCCTGCAGGACCATGGAAAGCTGAACGGCGATCTGCCGCTGCTGGTTGGCGGGAAAGACGTCGATGATCCGGTCGATGGTGTTTGCGGTGCCGATGGTGTGCAGCGTGGAAAACACCAGATGGCCGGTCTCGGCAGCGGTCATCGCCACCTGGATCGTCTCAAAATCGCGCATTTCCCCCAGAAGAATAACGTCGGGGCTCTGGCGCAGGGCGGCGCGCAGGGCCGAAACATAACTTTCCGTGTCCGTGTTGATCTCCCGCTGGCTGACAATGCTCTTATCGTGGCGGTGCAGGTATTCCAGCGGATCCTCCAGGGTGATGATGTGCTTTTCCTGCGTGCGGTTGATGTGGTCGATGATACAGGAAAGAGTCGTGGATTTTCCGCTTCCCGCAGGACCGGTGACCAGAACGAGGCCTTTGTTCAGGGAAGACAGTCCGATAATGTTGGACGGGATCCCCATCTCGTCCGGCGACGGCAGCGTGAAGGTGATGACACGGATGACCGCGGCCAGAGAGCCTCTTTGTTTGTAGGCGCTGACGCGGAAACGGGAAATGCCCAGCAGGGCAAAGGAAAAGTCGTCGTCGCCTGTGCTGGTCAGGGTGTCCATGCTCCGCTGGCCGGCCAGCTGGTAGATATCTTCAATGACTTCTCTGGTGTCGTCGGGAAGCAGCCGGTTCGAGTTGTCCTGGACCACCTGATCGTTCAGCCGGTAGGACAGCGGACGGCCTGCGACGATAAAAAGATCCGAGGCGCCAAGGCCTGAGATTCTCCGGAGAAGCTCCTGGGTAGTTGTTATCATGTAATATACCTCCTGCAATGATATTGATTCCCGCGGGCAGCGGACTACAGTCCAGACTGCCTTGTAACGATTCAGCCAGCGGAATAGTTACGCTGTTTTCTCTTGCCGCCTACATGGGGTCCGAAGGCATCAGCTGTATGGAGTTGTCGCCCTGCCATTCTTTGGTGGTTACCTCCGAGAACTGGGAAACGGTATACAGCGCGCCGGTTTCATCGTCCGGCTCGTGGGTGGTGAGACGGACGGATAATTCGGAGTTTTCATCGATGGGAACGGTAAAGGCATACTCGGCGCTGGCCTGTTCCCAGATGCTGCCTGCCCAGTATTCCTGCAGCATGGCGTCGATCCCGGCAATCTCCTCGTAGGCAGTGTTCACCGCCTGGTACCAGGCTTCGGTGCGCTCCTGCACCTGGTCGTTAAAGCGGGCATTGCGGCTGGCGGTCAGCCAGGAGAGGGTCGCGAAGGTGACCATGCACAGGATGACAAACACAGTGAGTATGGAAGTGGTCCCGATATTGACCACCGGGTATTTCTTTTTGTTCACGGGAAAAGCTCCTTTCTGTAACGGTTCCGTCTGCCACTGTCCCGCGAAGGGTACCACGGCTCGACGACACGGAAAGATTATTCGGAAGGGGATGGACCGGCAGACTGGGGCCCGTGGTACTGCACCTGCAGCTGATAGACCGTATCTCCTTTTTCCATGCCGAAGACGGAGATATCCGCGGTGGAAAGCTTCTCCTCCGGGGCGGCAAAAACGGATACCGTCATCCGCCAGGCCGCGTCTTCGGTCGGGGCGCAGGGCGTCCAGCTTTTGTCGAAAAGGATTTCATAACTTTCCAGAGTTTCCCCGGAAAGAGCGGAGGGATCCTTTGCGTTTTTGGCATCTTCTGCGGTTACGGAAGCGGAGGCAGAGATAGCTGTGGCTTCCGGGAAAGCCTCCGGAATCAGCCGGAGTGTCCCGCCGCCGGCATAGAAAACTGACGCCGCGCTCTGCGCCTGGAGCAGCGCCTGGTTCCGGGCGGAGGTCTCGTCGGTGATCAGCTTCGCTTTTGCAAAAAGCTGGATGCAGACAGAGCTGGCTATGGCAAAGAAAAAGATGGAGATCATCAGTTCGATCAGAAAAAGGCTGGAACGCTTCTGCGTGCCGGTGTTGTGCTTCATTCTCCGTCCTCCCTTCCCTGTGACGCGCCGTCAGAATCCGATGTTGTTTCCGTCGTCTGCTCGAATGTGTCAGAATCCATCGCTGTTTCCGTCGTCTGTTCGTGTGTGCCAGGATCCATCGCTGCTTTCGTTGTCTGACCATGCGTGTCAGGATCTTGCGCTGCGAATGTTTTCTCCGGATTTGTGCTGAACGGATGGAGGAGCAGGGAGGCTTCCATGCCGTCGTCCGTGGCAAGGGAAACGCGGTAAAGGGCATCCGCCAGCCGTTCCACCTGGAAATCGGAAAGCTCCAGCAGCGCGGTGCCGTACGCAGGCTCTGCGGCCGCCTCGGAACTGGTGAACAGCTCGCACAGGGAGCCGTTGTATTCGTAAATATAGGTGACGTAGGAAGCCCTGGAATATTCCTGTTCCAGGATCAGGGCCGTGCTGCCGCCGACCGTTCCCACCGTCAGGGCGCCTTCCGAATCGGCCTGGCGCAGTTTCTCGCACACATAGGAGAGAGAAGTGCGCAGGATATAGTCCTCCTGGCTTTTCGCGGTAATGTTCCGGTAAGCGCCGGTCCCCGCCGCGATGACCATGACAGAGGAGATCAGAAACACGCCGAACAAAGCCACGGCAAACAGGAAATCAATGACATGGCGAAGTCTTTGGGTTCTCATCGGATCAGTCCCTCCCCTTTGCGGATTACGGTGATCTCCGGCATGATATTCTGTCCCACCGGCTGATAGTCCACAAAAAACCGGTCGTGGTCATAACGGATCCCGTAATTTTCTTCAAGATATTCCATACTTTCCGGATAAAATCCCTCCACCGCGTAACACTGGATCGTACTCTGGCGAAGCGCCCGCACCAGGTTTTGTTCCTGTTCCTCCAGCGAACGCCGGGAGAGGCTGTTTACGGCCGTATATACAAGGAACAAAATGCAGACGAACAGCAGCAGTGAGACGACGCCGGAATACTGGCGGTGTTTTTTTTCGGACAGAAACATAAAAACTCCTTTCTCTAGAGCGTGTTTGAACATTCATTCCTGCAATCTGCACGCCCCACTTTGCGTGGAATTTGCCCCGGAATCAGTCAGCTGAATCGTTACAACCGTTCAGCCTGCCGTTAAAAACCTGTGAGAATCCCCATCAGCGGCAGCATAACGGAGAGCAGGATCAGTCCGGTCACTACGGAGAGGACGGCAACCAGGGTCGGTTCCAGAATACCGATGGTGCGGCTGATCCGCTCGTCAATCTCGTCCTCGTATCTGGCGGCGATCTTCTGCATGATCTCGTCCAGGGAACCTGTCTTATAGCCCACGGTCACCATGCGGGCGTAGAGACCGGAAAAGATTCCCGATTCCGCCAGCGCAGAGGCCAGGTCGCGGCCTTCCCCGGTGAGCGCGCGGCAGGTTTCCAGCTTTTTCTGAAACGCAGGGTTATCGCTGAGGGCGCCGGCCATGGAAAGACTCTCCTCGGTGGTCAGTCCGCTTCCAAGGGTCAGCGCCATGCCTCCGGCAAAGCGGCAGGCCGCCGTCCGGTCACTGATCCCGCGGGAGAAACGAAGCTTTGCGGCCAGTTCCAGGAACAGATTTCTGCCTTTTTTTGTTCTGGAGAAGAACAGAAATGCGCCGGCCAGAACAAGAAACAGCGCCACGAATACCACGGAATAACGGTTCATGGCGGTTCCAATGTCCATCAGCGTTTTTGAAACGCCGGTGACGCCGGTCCCGAACTGATCGAATACCTGATGAAAGACGGGAAGCACCTTGGTCATGAGCAGAAGAATGATAAACAGCATCATGACCACCATGATCATCGGATAGGTGACCGCATGGCGTATGGCCGAGGCGATGCCGGCTTCTCTCTCGTAATATACAGCCAGGGCGCGCATGACCTCGTCCAGACGGCCGGACTGCTCCCCGATCTGTATCATGTTCAGACAGTAAGAGGGAAAAACGCCGGAGCTTTTCAGCGCCTCGCCGAAATTTCCTGTGTTCATAAATTCATCGTAAATTCCCTGGAGAATTTCTTCCTCCTGGGGAGAGGCAGCGTCCTCCTTCATGATGGTGATGCCCTCGATGGCTGAGATGCCGGCGTGAAGGATCATTCCCATCTGCGAGCAGAAAGAGGCCACCTCTGTGTTGGACAGGGTATGTTTCTGATCTTGTTTTAACATCAGCGTAACTCCTTTTTTTTGATTTCCTTAGAGCGTGTTTGAACATTCATTCATGCAATCCGCGCGGCCAACGTTGCGTGGACCTTGCCCTAGAGCGTGTTTGAACATTCATTCATGCAATCTGCACGCCCCACTTTGCGGGGAATTTGCCCCGAAATCAGTCAGTGTGGCCCGCTACGCCTCCTGATTTCGGAACAAATTCCCCACAAACTATGACGTGCATCTTGCAAAAAGCGTTTCAAACATGCTCCGGTGTACTTCAGCGGGAATATTTTACCGTGTAGTTGGAACCGTCGCCCACATATTTTTTCACGGCTTTGGCGGTGTTGTTGGCGGCCAGAGTCGGGTCCATCAACGTCCAGGACTTTCCGTCAAACTCAATGACATTGTCCACCCATCCGATCTCGTCCACCCAGGCGCTGATCCACGCGTGGTAGGTCTCGCCGGAGTAACCGATCTCCAGCTTTACCGGGATGCCCTGGCTGCGCAGCATGGCTGTCATCAGGGCGGCATAATCGAAGCAGATTCCTTCTTTGGATGCCAGCACCTGGTCCACGTCGGGGAGATAGCCGGTAAGATTTCCCGACTCCGCGTCTCTGGCTTTCTCTTCATCGTATACGATGTTTTTTATGGTGAAATTATATACATTGGTGATCACATCCAGGTCGCAGTCAGCGCTCTTTGACAGCTCTGCGGCCTTTTTTACCGTTTCGCTGTCGGCGGTGAACCAGGTATACTGGTTCGGATAAAGGAACGGGCGGAACTCATCCGCCAGCGTGACCGCAAGGGCAGGTTCCTTATATAATGTGGAATAGGACGTGCCTTCGATATGCTCATAGACTTCGATCTGATACGTCCCGTCGCCGCCGGTGAGAGGAAGCACCGACCAGAAATCCGTATCTGTCATATCGTAGGTATACTTTACGCCGTCCGGTGTGATGATAAATATCTTGATCCTGGACGCGCCGCCGGTGTACCTGGCACAGAGATACCCCTCTGAGAGATTGGAAACGTCGAGAGCAATCAGGTCGTTGCCCAGGACGGATGTGCCCGGTGCCTCGGGAACAAGAACCTGCGGCGTATTGTCGCGGCTGCCCTTCTTGGCCGCGGAAGACTGGGACTTCTTCGGCCCGGAGGCCGACGTGGCGCTGCCTTTGGAGCCGGAAGACCCCGAAGCTTTTGACGATCCCGGCGCTGCCGCCGCCGAGCTGCAGCCGGGCAGCGCGGTAATTATAAATAGAATGCAGAAAACAGCGAATACAGCTTTCAATTTCCGCATGACAAACCTCCCTGGTAAAAACTGGCGGTAACTGTCCGGTCAGAGGAACGGGTACCGCATCCGTCCATTTGAAAATCGCTTCGCCATGGCCGGATGCCCGCAGGCGCTGTGTTTTCATGCGGTCTGCGCAGGAACTGCACAGACCTGGCTGGACGGTTGTAACTGGCGTCCGTCAAAGATTGCCTGGCGGGTGTGCCTGAAAAACTTCCGGATCCATGAGTCATCCCTGAAAACAGGGAAAAAGTACCGGAAAACAAACGTTAATTTTATTATAATCGACATTGCGAAAAATGCAAATATAAAATTCAGAGCGCATTGCATTTCCAGTAACCGTTCAGCTTTGCTGAACTATTACACGCTTCGCGATGCACTGAAACTGCATTTCATGCAGTTTCGCGCTGCGGGCCTCGGGATTTTCGCGCATTCTGTGCGAAAACACCTCGCGGGATAGAGGCAGGCTGAACGGTTGCTCAATTTTTTTGTGATTGCTTGCGAATCGCTTGCATTTCGCTTATAAAATGGATATACTGTAAGCAGGAGGCGATGGATATGGCAAGAACATCAAATGTATTTGCACGTGTGGAGCCTGAAATCAAAGAACAGGCGGAGCAGGTGCTTGACCAGTTGGGAATCCCGATGTCGAATGCGGTGGGTATGTTTTTGAGACAGGTCGTGCTTCAACGTGGCATCCCGTTTGAAATGAAACTTCCGCAGGAAGCGCCGCTGGCATACGGTTCCCTTACGAAGGAGCAGTTTGACACGGAAATTGAAAAAGGAATAGCTGATATCCGTGAAGGCAGGGTTTATTCGGCAGACGCTGTAGAAGCGGAAATGAAGCGTGACTTCGGCATATGAGTTGGAACGTCACATATACGGCCGGCGCAAGACGGGATTTGCGGAATTTATATGAATACATCGCAACGGATCTTTGCAGCCCCGATACGGCGGCAGACCAGGCGGGAAGGATCATGAAAGAAATCCGTTCACTCGATGAAATGCCGATGCGGTACCGGCTGTATGACGAGGAGCCGTGGCATTCGCAGGGACTGAGATTTTTCCCCGTGGACAATTACCTTGTGTTCTATCTGCCGAGGGAATCTGATAACACAGTGTACATTGTCCGCATTATGTATGGTGGGAGAGACATCCGCAGACAGCTAAAGGAAACAAAAATACAATACTGATTTTTACAGGAGGCATCTGTCAGCAATGGCAGGTGCTTTGTAACGATTCAGCAGGCGGAACGGTTACGGTGCTTTTCTTGCAGAATATGCGCAAATCCCGATTCCTATTGACGTTTTCGGCGATTTGTGATAGCATCAAAAAAGGTTTGACAATCAAATTAAGCAAACGAAGCATATAGGAAGTACATAAAAGGCGTAACCATTTGGCAAGCCGAACGGTTATGAAAAAGTAATCAGCCGTAACCGTTCAGCAAGGCTGAACGGTTACAATCAGCCTGCCGCTGTTTTGCGGGATGTTTTCGCACATGTTTGAAAAATGAATCCGGCGGTCTACGCCCATTCCGCAAAAGAAAACAGGGAAAATTGAAGGAGGTCAATTATGGTAATCAGTCCAAGAGTCAAAGGTTTCATCTGTATCACAGCACATCCGGACGGATGCAGAGAGAATGTCAGAAGACAGATGGAGTATGTGGAAAAAAATGGAAAAATGGAAAATGGCCCGAAAAACGTCCTGATCATCGGAGCGTCTACCGGCTATGGTCTTGCGTCCCGGATCGCTCTGGCGTTCGGAGGCGGTGCAAACACACTGGGAATTATGTTCGAAAAGAGCGCGACAGCTACCAGAACCGCAACGCCAGGTTATTATAACACCGAGGCGTTCGAGGCGTTTGCGAAAGAGAAAGGCCTGTACGCCGAGACGATCAACGGAGACGCGTTTTCCGTAGAATGTAAAGAGAAGACGATCCAGAAGATCCGTGAGGAAATGGGCAAGATCGATCTGGTGATCTACAGCCTTGCCGCTCCCCGCAGAACCACACCGGACGGACAGACCTATACTTCCGTACTGAAACCGGTGGGTGAGGCGTTTACCAATCTGTCCTGGAACGAGAAGGACAACAGCCTGACGACCGTTACCCTGGAGGCGGCAAACGAAGAGGAAGTGGCTGCTACGGTAAAGGTCATGGGCGGCGAAGACTGGATGGACTGGATGGATGCGCTCCATGGGGCAGACGTGCTGGCTGAGGACGCGGTGACTGTGGCATACTCCTACATTGGACCGGAGCTGACTTATCCTATCTACAAGGACGGAACCATCGGTATGGCAAAGAAACACCTGAAAGAATGTTCCGACCGCATGAACGAGAAATATCAGGGACAGGGTATCCGTTCTTATGTATCTGTGAATAAGGCGGTAGTAACTCAGGCCAGCGCGGCGATTCCGGTTGTGCCTCTGTATTTTATGATCCTGTACAAGATCATGAAAGAAAAGGGACTCCACGAAGGGTGCATTGAGCAGATGGACCGGCTGTACCGTGAGAAGTTAAACGGGGCGCATGTGGAGCAGGACGAAGAGGGACTGATCCGCATGGACGACTGGGAGCTGCGCAAGGATGTGCAGGATGAAGTGATGGAGGTATGGAACAGGATTGCTTCCTCTGAGCTGACGGAGGTTGCGGATGTGGATGGATACTGGGAGGATTTCTACCACATGTTCGGATTCCACTTCGACAACGTGGATTACGACAGAGACGTGCAGCTGGTTTAGGAATTTGTGTGGCCTGAGTGGTGCGGACGGACGTGTGCTGGCTCAGGCCACAGCCTCCGGCCAGCGCACAGCCGCCCGCGCCACTCAGGCCGCAGCCTCCAGCCAGCACACGTCCGTCCGCACCACTCAGGCCTGGGAGTTGGTCGGGTTCATGTCCGTGCGCGCCGCTCAGGCCTAGGAGCTGGTCAGGCTCATGTCCGCTCGCGCCGCTCAGGCCTGGGAGTTGGTCGGGTTCATGTCCGTGCGCGCCGCTCAGGCCTAGGAGTTGGTCGGGTTCATGTCCGTCCGCGCCGCTCAGGTCTAGGAGTGGGTTAGGTTTATGTCCGCCCGGGACTGCTCAGGCGGCAGCCTATCAGCCGGTTCATGTCCGTTCGTATTGTTCAGGCCGCAGGTCTCTGGTCTCTTTTGTCAATCTAAATTTTACTTCCCCACACGCATACATTGTCGCCGAGGGCTGTAAATGTCATAACAATTTTATGGGACCCTTCGTTAGGCATTTCTACAAAATATCCCTGATAGGTAACCCCGTCGATGGTTATTGACATCTTGGGGGAATCTTCCGAGTAGCTCCAGGAGCCGCTGATATTGTCTTCTCCGGTGACTGTGCCGTCTTCGTTCAGGGAGATTGTCTTGGCTTTCACCACGCCTACGTTGCCCATGTCTGTGGACTGGAAGTAGGCGGTCTGGAGGTGTGTGATGAATTCGTATTCTCCGCATACTTTGTCTTTGGCGTAGCCGTTCTCCGGGAGGGATTCTCCGGCGTATTCGTAGGGCGCGGCCACTAGCCAGCCGTCTTCGTTGACAAAGAGCTGATGGGTGCGTACCTGGTGTTGTTCGTCCCGGTTGGAGAATCGTGTGTGGTATACCAGGAAGATCCGGCCGTCGTCGTCTACCAGAGCGGAGTTGTGTCCCTGGGCCGCATAGATATCCGGGGAGCCGCTCCAGGAATAGGAGCTCATCAGGCGGATTCCGTTTTTCTCAAACAGGTTGTTGGCGCTTTTGGTAAAGATCGCCGGATTTCCGTTCTGGTCCGTATAAGGGCCGGTGATCTGCTCGGAGCGGAATACTCGCATCTGGTAGCCGCCGGAAGCGGTCAGGCCGCCGTAGGAGAGGAACAGGTAATAATATCCGTTGGTGTGGATGATGTACGGTCCCTCGCCGGATACCTCGTGGCCTCCGGCAATCTTATAGCCGTAGTAGGCGTCGGAGCTGTCCGCGGCGGTCTCATAGGTAACGGAATAATCCCGAAGTCCTGTGGCAGGGTCGAGCTTCAGCATATAAATGCCGCCGAACCAGGAGCCGAAGGCCATCCACAGATTTCCTTCCTCGTCGTATTTGACGCAGGGATCGATGGCGTTGATCTTTGTATCCTTGGTAGACTGGTACCGTGTCAGATCGGCGCCTTCTCCCAGTACCTGGTAAACGTCGGTGTACTCTGCCGGATGGTTCGAGGTGTTAAAGCCGGAAAATACCACGGGGCCGATGTAGGTGTAGGGCCCGGTGATCTCGTCGGCGGTGAGCAGGACAATGGCGGAGTTCCAGTCGTCGCCGTTGATGCTCATGTACATGCAGTATTTGCCCATGGTGTCGTTGTAGATGATGTCGGGAGCCCACATGTTTCCCTGGATGTCCGGGTTGGTGTCTGTTTTGCAGTAGTTTTCCCACAGGTCGGTGAACATGGTTTTGTATTCGGCGTTCAGGTTGTTGGCGATGTTGTCCCAGCTGATCAGGTCGTCGCTTTTCGCCCAGGCCCGGTGGGAGCCGAAGATATAATAGGTGCCGTCTGCCTTGATGACGGACGGGTCGTGGACGCTGACTCTGCGGTAATGCAGATCGGCGTATTCGGCATCTTCGTCTTTTTCCTGGCCGCTGTTCTGTCCATTTTGGCCGGAACTGCCGTCTTTGGAGATGCCGGAGGCGGAATCGTCCTGGGAGGCATCGCCGGAACCGTCTTTGCCGGAGTCCGCGGAGACGCCGGAGACTGCGGAAGATGCGTCCGCGAAAGAACCGGACGCGTCCGGAGCCTGGCATCCGCCGAGCAGTCCCGCGCCTGTAAGGCAGACGGATAAAATGGCTGCTAGAAATTTTTTCTTCATAATAATGTAGAAACCCCTTTCTTCAGAGTATGTCTGAATCTGTAACAGTTCAGCCAGGTCTGCGCATTTACTGCGCGGGCCCTATGAAAACGTAGCGCCTATTCAGCGGGCTGAATAGGTACCTGAATCTGTGCGAAAACATCTTGCGGGATAGCAGCAGGCTGAAGTGTTACGTTATCCTACATCCTCTAAGTTTTCTTAAATTGTTTTTGCTTCTGTTGTAAGTAAATCATAGAAACCTGGTCCCGTCAATAGCATCCAATCAAAATTTTAATAAAATCTAAAATAATTATATTTTTCATAAAATGTTCACAAAAATGGCATGGCAAATTTGTACAATAAAAAATTTCATTATTATTGACTTATATGAGGGAGATTGCTATAATTAACATACGATTTATAAAAAGTTTATAAGTGTTTCAAAAAAAGTTTACAGCATCTATTCACTACATATAAAAACTACCTCAAAAAAATCCCCCCTGCATGTATAATGTGACAAGATAACGGAGAGGGCAAAATGCCAAAGAAAATCAAGCTGATTAAGGCCGTGCGGTGGTTTTTACTTGTTTATTTAGAAAAAATTAAAATAATTAGGTTAAACAAAAAACTAATAAAAGCCAGGAGGGAAAGCGATGAAAAGAAGGAATTACGGGAAAAAGGCAGTGGCGCTTGTGCTTTCTACGGCGATGATTCTTCAGGCAACAGTGTCCGCGGGCGCTGCGGAAAGTTCTTCCGCGGTGGATACTTCCGGGGATTCCCAAAGTCAGGAGACAGAGAACACGGCCGTAACCTACGAAAGCTCTTTTTCCAGCGAGAAGATCGATTCCAATTACACCAGGGTCCGGGAAACCTATACGGAAGCCGCGTATACGGGAGAGGCGCAGACCTACAGGATGGCGGATATCTTTACCCCCTCCGGGGCGGAGGATGACGCGGCGCTGACGGCGGACACGAAAGGTTACGAGGGTGCGGACGAGGTTTTGGACCTTCGGATCAACCAGAAGGCGGCGCTGACGCTGGAGGTTCCCAAAGCCGGTCTGTACTGGATCCGCTTTGACTATTGCTCTTATGACGAGACAGTGCTTCCGGCGGCGATGGGTTTCCAGCTGAACGGCGATTATCCGTTTTATGAAGCGAGAAATCTTTCCTTCGAGAGCAACTGGCAGGATGTGGGCGAAGTCAGCTACGACCGCTACGGAAACCAGATTGTAGCCGTTCCGGAAAAGGAGATCGCGTGGGAGAGCAAATATCTGAAGGATTCCAGCTACCGCTACACGCAGCCGCTGATGGTTGAGCTGAAACAGGGCACGAACACCATTGAGCTGGAGCTGACGGAAGGAAATCTTCTGCTGGGAAATCTGACCTTAACCGCGCCGGAGGAAATTCCGGAGCATACGTCCGGCACAGAGGCTGCCGGAAGCAGTCTGATTGAGATCCAGGGAGAAGATTTCGCCGGAAGAAACGATTCCTCCATCCGCGCGGTCTGTGAGTATGATGTGGATCTGGATCCCTACGATGTGGAAAGCAAAGTACTGAACACCATCGACAGCGACTCCTTCACCGACGCGGGCCAGAGAGTCACCTGGGAATTTCAGGTGGAGGAAGCGGGCGATTATTACATAGCAATGAATTACCGCCAGGACGACAAGAGCGATTTCCCGGTATTTGCCGATGTGGAGATCGACGGTCAGGTGCCGGACACAGCCTTTAAGGATTATGCCTTCGACTATTCCAAGGATTTCACCGTAACCCCGCTGGCGGACGAGGAGGACAACTATCTCTGCGTACACCTGGAGGCCGGGACACATACCATGAGCCTTGCCTTAAGCGCCGAGCCTCTCAGAGAGATGTTCGAGAAGCTGGAAGAGATCATGAACAACATCAACGATCTCTCCCTGGAGGTGACGAAGGTAGCCGGAACCAACAAGGATAAGTACCGCGACTTCGATCTGGAAGCATACATCCCGAATCTTGGAGAGTCGCTGAACGCCTGGGCGGACGAGCTGGACGCCATGGTGGATAAAATGTCCGTATATAATCCGGACGTAAAAGAGATCGGCGCTCTGTCCTCCATCGGGATTGCGTCCAACCAGCTGCGCAGCCTGGCCAAGAAGCCAAACGAGTTGGTTTACCGTATGGCGGAGCTGGCCACCAGTACAAACTCTGCCAACCAGTATCTGGCCAATGAGATTGATACGCTGAATAAGAACAGCCTGTCTGTGGACCGCGTATGGCTGTTCCAGGAGGATTCCGAGAAAGAGCTTCCGTCGGGCGCGGGCCTCTGGACGTCTATGACTTCCTCAGTATCGCGGTTTGTGACTTCCTTTATGGAGCAGGCTTACTCCACCAGCAACACGGACGAGGATCATCTGCAGGTCTGGGTAAACCGTTCCAGACAGTATCTGGAGGTTATGCAGAAGCTGATCGACGAGAAATTTACTCCTGAGACAGGGATTGAAGTAGACCTGTCCCTGATGCCGGACCAGAACAAGCTGATCCTGGCCAACGCTTCCGGAGATTCGCCGGATGTGGCCACGGGACTGAACTACGCGCAGCCCTTCGAGCTTGGCATCCGCGGGGCGCTGAAGGATCTGACGGAGTTTGAGGATTACCGTGAGGTGCTGGGACAGTTCAATGAAGGACTCCTGGTGCCGGCAGTGATCAACGACGGAATCTACGCGGTTCCGGAAACCATGAACTTCTGGGTACTGTTCTACCGGGAGGACATTCTGGAGAAGCTGGGCCTGGAGGTACCCGACACCATGGATGATGTCCGGGATATGCTTCCGGACCTTCAGATGAGAGGTATGAATTTCTATTACCCCACCGCCGGAATGGTTTCCATGAAGAACTTCCACGGCACAACGCCGCTGCTGTTCCAGAACGACGCCAACCTGTACGGCGACACCATCAGCAGCACGACGCTGACCAGCGAAAACGCGGTGGAAGGCTTCAAAGA
Organism: Fusicatenibacter sp.; assembly: GCA_017887445.1. Lineage (GTDB taxonomy): Bacteria > Bacillota > Clostridia > Lachnospirales > Lachnospiraceae > Fusicatenibacter. The sequence continues at coordinate 25,077 of JAGHIA010000033.1, read as the reverse complement.
GCTGACAGACCTGTTTACCATCTACAATATGCCGAAGGATATCCCGAGTTTCTACCAGCACTTCCGCAACGGAGACCTGCCCATCGGCATCGCGGATTTCTTTACCTATAACCAGCTGCTCAACGCGGCGCCGGAGATCGAGAACTCCTGGAGCATCGCTCAGGTTCCCGGAACGGTGGACGAGGAAACCGGAGAGGTTGTCCGCTACCAGTGCGGCGGCGCTGAGGACGTGGTGATGTTCGAGTCCAACGACGAGCGGGAAGCGCAGGCGTGGGAGTTTATCAAATGGTGGACCTCCGCGGACGTTCAGGCAGAATACGGACAGATGATGCAGGTCGCTTACGGCGATGAATATATGTGGAACACGGCGAACACCGAAGCGTTCTCGGCCCTTCCGTGGAAGAACGCGGACAAGGAAGTGATTCTTGCGCAGGCGGAATGGGTGACAGAGGCTCCCCGTGTGCCGGGCAGCTATATGGCGGAACGTGAACTGAGCAACGCTTACAACTCTGTGGTGGCGGACGGCGATACCCTTCGGACGACTCTGGACGAGGCGGTGAAGAACATCGACCGCGAGACAGAGCGTAAGCTGGAAGAGTTCGGCTATATCAAGAACGGCGAGGTTGTGGAGGAATACCAGACGCCGACCATAGAAAACGTCCGGGAGATCCTGGGCGAGAGCGATTAGGAGGGAGAACATGGCGACAGTAAAAAAAGCCCGCAGGGGCAGAACGGGGATAGCGAAACGGGAAAATTCCAACCGGAAAGCGTATGTTTTCCTTCTCCCGTATCTGGTATTGTTTTCGTTGTTTATAGTAATACCCATGATCGTGGCGATTGGCCTGTCCTTTACCAGCTTCGACACGATCCAGACACCGACCTTCACCGGCTTTATGAACTACATTACGCTGTTCACCAAGGACCAGGTGTTTATGCAGAAGGTACTGCCGAATACCATCGTCTACGCGCTGATCGTCGGCCCGGGCGGGTATATCCTTTCCTTCCTGGTAGCGTGGGCGCTGTCTCAGCTGTCCCCGGTGCCGCGGACGGTGCTTACGGTAATCTTCTATTCGCCCAGTATCACAGGTATGACGGCCATGACGGTTCTGTGGAAGGTTATCTTCTCCGGCGACCAGATGGGTTACCTGAACAGTATCCTGATGAACCTGGGAATCCTGGACGAGCCGGTTCTGTGGCTGACGGACTCCAGATATCTGCTTCCGATCATGATTGTGGTAGCTCTGTGGTCCAGCATGGGCGTTGGATTCCTGGCAATGCTGGCAGGTATCCTGAACTCTGACGAGAGCCTTTACGAGGCGGCGGCCATCGACGGCGTAAAGAACCGTGTGCAGGAAATGATCTACATCACCATTCCGACCATGAAGCCGCAGATGCTGTTCGGCGCGGTAATGGCGATCGTAAATACGTTCCAGAACGGTGTCATCGGCGTACAGCTTTCCGGCGCGAACCCCACGCCGAACTACGCCGGCCAGCTGATCGTAAACCATATCGAGGACTACGGCTTTATCCGCTATGAGATGGGTTATGCCGCCGCCGTATCGGTGATCCTTCTGATCATCGTGTGGGTGTTCTCGAAGATTTTTGGAAAACTGTTTTCCAGCAAAGATATGTGATAGGAGGGAAAAGGAATGTATCGTGGAAATCATATCAACCCTCAGAAATTTGAAAAAGGCCAGACGAAGATTCTGCTGGTGCTGATACCGCTGGCGCTGTTCTTCGGACTGCCGATCCTCTTTTTGGTCTGCCATGCGTTTAAGCCGATGGACGAGCTGTTCGCCTTCCCGCCAAGGTTTTATGTGGTGCGGCCGACGCTGGAAAACTTTGAAAAGCTGTTCAAGGCGTCTTCCACCTCGGGAATTCCCATCAGCCGTTATGTGTTCAACAGTATTATCGTAACGGCGCTGGTGGTATTTGCCAGCGTGGTGTTTGCCACCATGTCGGGATTCGCCCTTTCCAAGCTGAAATTCCGGGGCAAAAACATGATCATGGAGATCAACAACGCGGCGCTGATGTTTGTGGCGGTAGCCGTTATGATCCCCAGATACCTTCTGGTAGATATGATCGGCATCAAGGACACTTACCTGGCCCACATCCTTCCGCTGATCGCTCTGCCGGTGGGACTGTTCCTGGTAAAGCAGTTTATCGACCAGGTGCCGGACAGTCTGATCGAGGCGGCGTATATCGACGGCTCGGGAGAGTTCCGGATCTACTGGAAGATCATCCTTCCGCTGATCAAGCCGGCCATCGCGACCTGCGCGATCCTGGCGTTCCAGCAGGTATGGACCAACGTGGAGACCTCCAACCTTTATATTAATAATGAAGGAATGAAGACGCTTCCGTTTTATCTGAACACATTGATCAACTTAAACAACAACGTTGCCGGACAGGGAGTGGCTGCGGCGGCATCGCTGCTGTTGTTCCTTCCGAACTTCCTGATGTTCCTTGTTCTGCGTAAGAGCTTTATGAACACGATGGCAAATTCCGGTATCAAATAAGAGGGGAGAGATGGCTTATGAAAAACAGGATAAGAAAACTCTTCGCCGGGATTCTGGCGGCGGCAGTCGCCGTACCGCTCACTGTGATGAGCGCGTTTGCCGAGGTTCCCTATAAGACCTATACGGTGGACGGTTACGGTTATGTGTCGGAGACCCAGACAGCCTATACTCCGGTGCAGGCGATCACCAGGATCGGTGAGACAGCTTTTGAGACACCGGTGGATATGGATATTTCCAAAGACGGAAAGCTGTATGTGGCGGACTCAGCGAAGAAAGTGATCATGGTGTCTGACCTCCAGGGAAATCCCATCGGGAACATCGGAGAGGGCACACTGGTGACGCCCACCGGCGTCTGCGTTACAGACGACGATCATGTATATGTGGCGGATAAAGGAGCCGAGCGGGTGTTCGTCTTCGATGAGACCGGCGCTCTGATCACAGAGTACGGAAAACCGGATTCCCCCATTTACGGCGGCAACCAGAGCTTCAAGCCGTCGAAGATCGCGGTCAACGAAGGCGGAAACATGTACATTGTCTGCGAAGGAAATACCAACGGTATCGTGCAGATCAGTCCCTCCGACGGCGGCTCGTTCCTGGGATATTTCGGAACGAATATGACTTCCCTGAACCCGCTGGAGATCATCCAGAGAATGATCCTTACGGAGGCACAGAGAGCGAAGCTTCTGGGAAACATCCCGGCCACGCCAACGAACCTGTACATAGACGATGACGGACTGGTTTACACCGTCACCCAGGGAAATGAAGAAAATACCCTGAAGAAACTGAACATCGCCGGAAACAACCTGCTGGATCCGGATCCGTACTACGCGGACCTTCCGGTGGCTGTGACGGTTGGAAATTACGGCAACATTCTTGTGGCGGACAACGACGGTTACGTTTACGAGTACAACAGCGAAGGCGAGCTTCTGTTTGTCTTCGGCGGACGTGACGACGGCCGTTACCGCATCGGTCTTTGCTCCAAGGTGGAGGCCATTGCCGTAGACGAAAACGACAACATTTATCTTCTGGATTCGGACAAAAAGCAGATTCATGTTTTTGAACCTACAGAGTTTACCGACTATCTGCACAACGCCCTGAACCTGTACGCCAAGGGCCGTTACACAGAGAGCAAAGAGCCTCTCACCGAGGTTCTGACCATGAACAGTATGTTCGACTACGCCAACAAGGCCATGGGCCGGGCGTACCTGCAGGAAGAGGATTACGGACAGGCGCTGAAATTCGCGGAGCTGTCCAAGGACTACGACGGATACTCCGACGCCTTCTGGGAAGTGCGCAACATCTGGCTGCAGAACAATCTGGTGCCGGCGTTCCTGCTCATTGTGGGACTGGTGGTTCTGTGGAAGATTCTTGGCCTGGTGCAGAAAAAGAAAGGTGTGTTCACGCCGGTGCTGCAGGGCATCGGACGGATCGGGCAGATCCGCCTGATGGGACAGCTGGGTTACAGCGGATACTTTATCAAGCACCCCATCGACGGCTGCTACGGTGTGCGCAGAGAGGGAAAGAATTCGTATCTGTGCGCCAACCTGATCCTGGCGGGATTCATCCTTCTGAACGTGATCAACAAGTATTTCTGCGGATTCCTGTTCAAGACTGTCCGCGAGGGAAGATACAATCTGGTGTCCGATATCGGAAGTATCGTCATCGTATTCCTTGCGGTCGTAATCTGTAACTATCTGGTGGTGACCATCAACGAAGGCGAAGGTTCCTTCCGTCAGGTATACTGCGGATTTGCCTACTGCCTGGTACCGTTCCTGATCCTGGAGCCGTTCATCATCCTGGTGAGCAACGTGATCACCTACAACGAAACCTTTATCGTGGACTTCGCGAATATCTTTGTCGTCGCCTGGATCTGTGTGCTGGTGGTTGTGGCTGTGAAGGAGATCAATAACTACTCTATCCGGGAGACGGTGAAAGTGATCCTGCTGACACTGTTCACGCTGCTGATCATGGCATTGATCGTATTCATCGTTTATATGCTGTTCACGCAGGTGATCAACTTTATCGTAACGTTAGTGAGAGAGGCGGTGTATCGGTTTGATTAAGAAAAAACTGTTTCAGAGTTCTGCTGCCGTACTGCTGGCGGCGGCCATGGCGTTCACCGCTGTTCCGGTCCAGGCTGCCGGCTCTGCCGAGACCAGCGTGTCCACGGAAGAGTCCGGTGATGCGGATACCGCCGGCACAGAGGAAACCGGCGGCGCGGGAGAAGGCTCCGGGGAAACCGGCGCCGCTCCATCCGCCGATGTGGGCGAAGCGGTAGACAGCACCGGCGTCGTACAGCTTTCCAGAGAGGAAGCGCTGGCGCAGGCTACCTACGCGGAAGACCAGGAGGAGATCCTGGGGCATAAGCGGATCGCTTCCAAGGGAAATTATGAGATGTATCTGAAAGAGGATACGCTGTCTGTCATCATCCGGAATAAGACCACCGGGGCCATCATGGAGTCCACGGTACAGGACAACGACGGAAAGAGCAACGCGGCCTGGCAGGGATTTATGCAGTCGGGCATCGCGCTGGAGCTGCAGGAGGACGTAAACACCCAGCAGCCGAAGCTTGACCTGGTATCCTCGGGAGCGGAAATCGACGTGCAGACCTCCGCGGACGGTTTTACCGCGGACGTTACCTATCCTACCCAGAAGATCTCCCTGCAGCTGCAGGTGACCCTCAACGACGACGGAAGCTTTACCGCGAAGATCCCCGACGACTCCATTGTGGAGGAATCGGAGACTTCCAAAATCGGAAATATCTACGTTTACCCGTTCCTGGGTTATACCTACCTGGGAGAACGGGAAGGCTACATGCTGGTGCCGGACGGCAACGGCGCGCTGATCGACCTGGAAGACAAGGACGGCCGTTTCTCCATGGCCTATTCCCAGAAGGTATTCGGCAGTGATGTGGGAATGGACGCGTCCTATGTGCTCTCTCTGTTCTGGGATGAGTACCAGACGGTCAACGACGGCGAGAACATTATGGCTCCCGTATATGGAATGGTACACACCGACTCCCGGATGGCGTATCTGGCGGTCATCGAAAGCGGCGCGGAGCAGGCGACCATCGAGGCATACCCCAACGGCGCTTACACCAACTATAACTGGATCTCCGCCAAGTTTATGAAGCACACGGTATACACCCAGCCGACCTCGAATTCCGGCGGTTCCGTGGTAAGGGTTACGGACAAGGTTCCCTATGATATCCAGATCCGTTACAACTTTGTGGAAGGGGACGAGGCCGACTACGCAGGTCTGGCAAAGTCCTACCGGAACTACCTGACCGACAGCGGAATGCTGCAGGCCACCGACGAGGGATTTAAGATCCGCCTGGATTTCCTTGGCACGGACCGTGAAAACTGGCTGCTGTTCAAGCGGGCGGTGACCATGACCACCGCGGAGCAGGTAAGCCAGATCTACGAGGAGCTGGCCGCGGACGGTGTGACGGATATCCTGACGCTGTACAAGGGATGGCAGGACGGAGGCGTCTACAGCCTTCCGGTTTCCAGCTATGACGCGGACAGCGAGATCGGAGGAAACCGCAAACTGACCTCCCTGATGGAGGACGCCGAGGCAATGGGCATCGAACTGTATCTTTACAGCGACGGACTGAGGGCGAACCCGGATACGGGAAACACAACCTTCAACGTGATCAAAAAGCTGGACAAGAGACAGTACGAGGAAGAAACCTATAAAGATGTTTACGACACAATGAAGTACCTGACGCCGGACAGAAGCAAGACGCTTCTGAACAGCCTGGTCAAGGATATGGATAAAAACGGAGCCGGACGGCTGGCCCTTGGCGGCGTGGGAAATACGCTGTTTACCTGGACCTACAGCGGCGCCTCCTATACCCGGTCAGATACGGCGAAGACCTATGGGGAGACCTTTGAGGAACTGAGCCAGAATACGGAGCTGATCCTCAACGAGCCGTTCTCCATTTACTGGGATTACACCAAGGCAATCACCGATATGCCGGTGGAGGATTCGGACTACATTTTCATGGACGAAAGCGTTCCGTTCCTTTCCATCGTACTGAAAGGCGTAATGCCGATGTACGCGGATTACACGAACTTTGAGGCTGACAAGCAGGAATTTTTCCTGAAGCTGGTGGAGACGGGGGTTTATCCTTCCTTCTATCTGACCTGGGAGGATCCCAGCGATCTGCTCTACACCAACTCCAACGACCTGTATACCTCTCAGTACAGCGTGTATAAAGAAGAAGTTGAGCAGTACTACAAGGAACTGAAGGCGGTCAGCGACCAGGTGCAGGGCGCTACCATCGAGGAGCATGAAAAAGACGGCGACCTTTCGATCGTGACATATTCCAACGGCATACGGGTCTATGTAAACTATGGTGAAGCGGATGCGCAGGCGGACGGTCTGACGATCCCGGCACTGTCATACAAGGTAGGTGACGCGCAATGAAAAATAAAAAGAATCCTCAGAAAAAGTATAAGCCGGGAAGGCTGAAAGCCCGCGAGGACCGGATGGGATATCTGTTCGTGGCACCGTGGATCGTGGGAGCGGTCATCTTCGTGATCTATCCGCTGTTCCAGTCCTTCTGGTTTGCGCTGAACAATATCAAACTGACTCCCCGGGGAAGAATGTACACCTTCGTGGGAATCCGGAACTTCACGAATATCTGGGCGGAGGACCCGGATTTCGTGACCAACCTCCAGTCGTACCTGACGGAGACGATCCTGGCGATCCCGATCATCGTCGTATTCGCGCTGATCATCGCCATGCTGCTGAACGGAAACATCAAGTGCAGAGGCTTTTTCCGGCTGATCTTTTTCCTGCCGGTGATCATCGCCAGCGGTCCTGTTATGAACCAGCTGACCGACCAGGGCGCCGCGACCATTCCGGCCATGGACGTTACGATGATCGAGCAGCTTCTGAGCCAGTACCTGCCGGGATTCCTGGCGGACCCGATTTCCAGCGTGTTCTCCAACTTTGTTATGCTGCTTTGGTATTCGGGCATCCAGATCCTGCTGTTTCTGGCGGCGCTGCAGAAGATCGACGGCTCGCTGTACGAGGCGGCAAAGATCGACGGCGGTTCCGGATGGGAGTGCTTCTGGAAGATCACGCTGCCGACCATCAAGCCGATGATCCTGCTCAACGCGGTGTACACCGTGGTGTTTATGTCCAACAACGAGCAGAACGATATCATTAACCTGATCTACACCACCATGTTCTCGGTAGACGGCGGCTACGGCTACGCGTCGGCGATGGCCTGGATGTACTCGCTGATCGAGCTGGTACTGATCGGTGTCGTTGCCTTCCTGCTGGCAGGAAGAAAAGACGTTTACGAGCGCCGTGCAAAACGGTACCGCAGAGAGATGCGCCATATGGCGAGAGTTGAGAAGAAGCTGGAAAGGAGGAGACTGCGTCATGAAGCAAAGTTCAGGAAAGAGCACGAAAAAGATGCAAGAGCAAACCGCGGGCGTGTATAAGAGAAGCAAAAAAGATTCGCTGAAGCGCTTTATCTTCGGAAGCAAGGACAAGGAAGGCGCGGGAAAGCAGACAGTGGTTTATCTGCTGCTGATCAGTATCGGATTCGTTTATCTCTATCCGCTGCTGTATATGATCAGCAAGAGCTTCATGTCGGTGGACGACCTTCTGGACACCTCCATCAACTGGCTGCCCAGCGCCCTGTACACGGCAAACTACACCAATGCCTCCAAGGCGATGAACTTCTGGAACACCTTTAAGGATTCCATCATCGTGTCCGGCGTGCCGACGCTGATCAACATGGCTGTCTGCGCGGTGGTTGGCTACGGCTTTGCAAGATATAATTTCCGGGGCAAAAAGATCATGATGGGAATTCTGCTGTTCTCCTTCGTGATCCCGCCCCAGATCACCATGATGCCGACCTATGTGCTGTATTCGGATATCGGCATCCTCAATTCCCTGAAAGCGTTCGTTATCCCGGCGCTTCTGGGACAGGGACTGAAAAGCCAGCTGTATATCCTGGTGTACTATCAGTTCTTCAAACAGGTGCCGCAGGCACTGATCGAGGCGGCGAAGATCGACGGAGCGGGACACTTTAAGTCCTTCTTCCGCATCGCGCTTCCGTCGGCGGCTCCGGCAATCCTGGTTGTGTTCCTGTTCTCCTTCGTGTGGTACTGGAACGAGGCGTATCTGACCCAGCTGTATGTGGTAGGCGCCTTCGCGGATTCCAACGCATGGAATACGCTGGTGGTATCTCTGAAGACCTTTGAGGACAGCTACAACTCGGCGGCCAGCGTGGCCAACAGCCAGATGCTCAACATCAACGAATCCATAAAGATGGCGGCGACCATGCTGAGTATCCTGCCGCTGCTGATCATGTATCTGGTTCTCCAGAGAAACTTCGTGGAGAGCATCGACCGTACCGGTATTACGGGAGAATAAAAGAAAAGAAACTGTTTTTCGCGCGGCGGCATCTTTTTGTCAGCGGCGAAGGCCGAAGAGCCACGTCTGGCTGGGCCTGGCCGCCGGCGGGTGGAAAAAACAGCCGCGCGGGAACGGTTGCTTTATAGAAACAAAGCAAATATGCTAAAAAGAAAGGGAGGGTTTCGTATGAAATCAAGAAAGATCCTGAGCGTTGCTCTGGCAGCAGCAATGACTGCAACTCTGTTTTCCGGATGCGGAAACAGTGGAAATGATGGCGGTTCCACAACATCCAAGTCCAACAACGATTCCAGCACAACTACATCGGCGGTTTCTGATTCTCAGGGCGGCGAGGCGTCCGGACTTCCGGAGATGACCTCCGATGAGATCACGCTGACCTATGTACACTTCGACAACGACCCGCTGGTAAAATATCTTGCGGACAAGTTTATGGATAAGTATCCGAACATTACGGTTAAGACCCAGTATTATGTTGCGGACGGCGAGTACAACAACACGCTGCTGAACATGGTACAGACCGGCGATACTCCGGACTGCTTCATGATCCTTGGAAACTGTGACTTCGCTCTGTCCAACGGACTGCTGGGCGATATGACCGAGTACTGGGAGAATGACCCGGAGAATGAGAACATTCTTCCGACCATCAATTCCGCGAAAATGGGTTACTACGGAACCGATATGAAGCTGGCGACCCCGATGAAGTTCTTCCCGGACGCTGTATACGCGGATATGGCAGTGTTCAACAAGCTGAACGTTGAGATGCCGTCCACCAGCTGGACCTGGGATGAGATGATCCAGTCCTTCAAGGATGTTACCTCTCCGGACCAGGGCATCTACGGCTTCAACCAGTTCCACTCCATCATCACCTACTACCCGATCGCAGCAGATCCGGAGTGTATCGGTGAGTTCGGCTGGAACGGCGAGTCCTACAATATGAGCTACTGGGCACAGGGCGTAAACACCTGGGCAGAGCTTGTAAACGGAAAATATCACGCACCGTACTTTGATACCGACGAGGCGGAGGCATGGCTTGGCGACCGTACCATGTGGGCCGGCAACTCCGGAAAACTTGGCTATCAGCTGGATGCGTTCTGGACCTATCTGAACCTGTTTGACACCGCAGACTACAGAAGCAAAGGTATGGAATTCGTTCCGTACACACCTCCGCGTGTAGAAGGCGGCTCCGGAAACGTACTTGGCGTTCTGGACTTCGGCGGAATCTCTTCTGCGACCGAGTATCCGAGAGAGGCTTATGAGCTTCTGAAATGGATGGGATGGGGCGTTGACGGCTGGAAGGCAAAACTGGAAGCTTACGCGACCGTAACTGCGGAAGACGGAACTCCGATCTGGCAGCAGTCTATGCCGGCTCCGATCACCACAGACGAGGAAATCTGGAGCCAGTTTACACAGTCCTACTTCCCGACCGCAAACAGAACCATCGACTCTGTGGTTGATACACGCACCGGCGAGCCGATCGCAAGCGCAGACGAAGATGCGAAGTATGGAACCTACTGGGACGACTTCTTTGCAAACTGCAAGAACGTAATCCCGTTCGGCGACACGCAGATCCCGGGATTTGCTGACTTTATCGCAAACGCTTACTCCGGAATTGAAGATTCCGTGCTTCAGGGAGGAAATGCTTCCGACTATATCGACGAGCTGAACAAGAAAGCGGAAGAAGCGCACAGCGCGGCTATGGACGCTATCGCTCAGATGTACGGCTGATGAGAATCACGCGCGGGTAATAACAAAAGTGAATTAGTATCCTAAAAATCAGGGGCAATCAGAAAGGTCTGGTTGGCCCTGATTTTTCATAAGGGGCGCATATCTTGCAGAAAGCAATTTTCAAACACACTCTGGTTCCCCGCAAAGCGGGGCGTGCGGACCCATGGATGTCCGGAGAAAAGATTTGTTTACAAAAAGGTAAATTTGTGAACGAAAAACTATAATAATATAGATAAGTCTAAACTATAAAAACAGGTCTGTCAAAAAGGGAAATCATCTACTGTTCCGGCTGAACGCAGAAGGGAAAAACCAGCGTTCTTTTGTGGAAAAAAGTGCGGGAAATAGCGGATTTCAGAGGGTTTTTGCTGTTTTTTCATGAGCAGGAGACAGGGCGTGAAAGGGAAGGGAGGGCAGAAAACACACACCTGTAAAAATTGAAAATAATGAAAAAAACAGTGGAAAAACATAAAAGAAAATGTTAAAATACTTTTAGGATAACTAAAAGTCAGTGGCCAATCGAGGCAGAAAGGGTGGGAAACATGAAAGCATCAGAAGTACGCGATACCGGATATAATCAGCCGTTTATTTTACAGCGGGCAGATCCTTTTGTGTGCAAGGGGCCGGACGGCACCTACTATTTTACGGCTTCTGTTCCGGAGTATGACCGGCTGGTGCTGCGTCATGCAGAGACTGTCAGCGGATTGAAGGACGCACCGGAGACAGAGATCTGGCATAAGCACGAAAGCGGTCCTCAGAGCATGCATATCTGGGCGCCGGAGCTTCACTATGTATTTGGCGGGTGGTATATCTACTATTCAGCGGGAGAGATCGAGGACGGCTGGAAGATCCGCCCGTATGTGCTGAAATGCGAAAGCGACGACCCGATGAAAGGGCCGTGGACAGAGATGGGACAGATGCAGCCGGCGGACAGCGACGAGTTCTCCATGCGCGCGTTTTCGCTGGATGCGACGATCTTTGAGCACAAAGGCAGCTATTACTATATCTGGGCGGAAAAGACAGGCGTTGGAAAGATGATTTCCAATCTTTATATTGCGAAAATGCAGGGGCCGGCCAAACTTGCCACGGACCAGGTGCTGCTTACCACTCCGGATTATGACTGGGAGCGTGTGGGCTTCTGGGTGAACGAAGGTCCTTCGATTGTCAGACATGGCAATAAGATCTTTCTTTTGTTTTCCGCCAGTGCGACAGGCGCTTGCTACTGTATGGGCCTGATGAGCATTGACGAGGACGCGGACGTTCTGGATCCCCACGCATGGAAAAAAGAGCGCTGGCCAGTGCTGAAAACCGACGAGGAGAAAGGCGTATACGGACCGGGGCACAATTCCTTTGTAAAGGCGGAGGACGGCGAGACAGACCTGTGCGTGCTTCATTTCCGCCAGTATGATGAGATCACAGGCGATCCGCTGTACGACCCCAACCGCCATGTGATGATCCTTCCGGTGGCGTGGGATGATAACGGGGAACCGGTATTCCGCTATCGGAAAGCGGACGAATAAAAGATATGACAGTTCAGCCTGCCGCTATCCCGCGAGGTGTTTTCACTCGATAACTTTGCGGCAGGCACGTGCCCGGAGCGTGTTTGAGACATCCCTGCAAATTGTGGCGCACATCTTGCGGAATGCAGTTTTCAGACACGCTCTGCACCGGGCGCGTCCCGGCGCAGGGTATTTGTCTCGAAACCAGCCGGCGTGGGCGGCACGCCGGCTGGTTTGGGGGCAAATTCCCCGAATCTGAAGGGGGCAGACAGTCACAAGGACTGGATGCCGGATAAATCTTGCGCAGGCCCGCGAAAGGGGCCGGCGGTTACAGGAAAGGAGATGGCTGTATGGCAAAATTAGTAATTAACGCCGACAGAAAACTGAGTAAAATCAATAAGGAGATCCAGGGACATTTTTCCGAGCATCTGGGTCGCTGTATTTATGAGGGACTTTATGTAGGAGAAAATTCCGAGATCCCCAACGTAAACGGTATGCGTACGGATGTTGTGGAGGCGCTGAAGCAGCTGCGCATTCCGGTTCTGCGCTGGCCGGGCGGATGCTTTGCCGACGAATACCACTGGAAGGACGGCATCGGCCCCAAGGAGGGCAGAAAGAAGATCGTAAACACTCACTGGGGCGGCGTTGTGGAGGACAACAGCTTTGGAACCCATGAGTTCTTCGAGCTGTGCCGTCAGCTTGGCTGCGAGGCGTATGTCAACGGAAATATGGGAAGCGGAACCGTTCAGGAAATGTCTGAGTGGGTGGAATACATGACCTTTGAAGGCGTTTCTCCGATGGCTGACCTGAGAAAAGAAAACGGTCACGAGGAAGCCTGGAAGGTAGACTTCTTTGGCGTTGGAAATGAGAACTGGGGCTGCGGCGGAAACATGAACCCGGAATTTTACGGAAACATGTACCGCAGATATCAGACCTATGTAAGATGCTATGACAGCACCAAGCCGATCAAAAAGATCGCCTGCGGCCCCAACGTGGACGACTACGAGTGGACCGAGGAAGTGATGAAAGCCGCGTTCCGCAGGACCAGCAAGGAGCAGCACGGCTTTATGGACGGTCTGTCCCTGCACTACTATACACATCCGGGCGGATGGGAGCATAAGGGAAGCGCTACCGATTTCGACGAGAAAATGTGGTATCAGACCATGAGAAAAACCTGGTACATGGATGAGCTGATCCGCCGCCACGGAGGAATCATGGACAAATACGATCCGGAGAAACAGGTAGGCATGATCGTGGACGAGTGGGGCACCTGGTTTGACGTGGAGCCGGGCACGAATCCGGGCTTCCTGTACCAGCAGAACACCATGCGCGACGCGCTGGTAGCCGGCATCAACCTGAACATCTTCAACAAACACAGCGACCGTGTGAAGATGGCGAACATCGCTCAGATGGTCAACGTGCTTCAGGCAGTGATCCTCACAGAGGGCGCGAAGATGATCAAGACACCGACGTATCATGTGTTTGATATGTACAAATATCATCAGGACGCGCAGCTTCTGGACAGCTCTCTGGAGACAGAGATGGTGGGTCTTGAGGACTGCAACATGGTTCCGAACCTGAGCGAGTCTGTATCCGAGGACGCGGACGGCGTGCTGCACATTACCATGACAAACCTGGATCTGGAGAAGGCATATACCATCGACACCACGATCCTTGGCAGAAAGGCGGAGGAGATCACCGCAGAGATCGTTTCCGGCGAGATGCACGAGATGAACACGTTTGAGAATCCGGAGCAGGTGACTGTGAAGGCATTCGACGGCGTGGAGAAGGTACATGGAGGAATCCGCTTCACGATTCCGGCCTGCAGCGTGCTTCACATTGCGGTAAAATAACAGCAATCTGGTAGTAACCGTTCAGCCGGCCGAACCGTCGCGCAAAACAGGAGCGCCAAAGAGGGAAGTCTTCATGATTTCACTCTTTGGCGCTCCTGTGCTTTATGCCATATGTTCAAACTTATAACAGCTCGTAACAAGCAACCGTTCAGCGTTGCTGAACGATTACGAATGGTTACAAGAATTCATCCTGTCTGCCGCTGCTTGATCACCTTCAGCCTTGTAAACTCCTCGCGCTCTTTCTCCTCCAGGGCGTCCGCGATGTCCTTGGACAGCTGCATGTAGTGAGGGATCGTGATGTTCTTCAGGGCGTTGGCCCGTTTCTGGGTTTTCTTGATGGCGGCGGCCAGCCGGTAGGCGGCGTTTTCGATCATGGACAGCTTTAAGGTCAGCTGCTTCACCTTCTCGAACGCCAGTCTGGCTTTGTCCAGGGATTCCTTCGTGCTGTAGAAGGCGTAGGTAGGCGTCTCTCCGGACGGGTCGGATTCCACCAGCGGGATCTCGACGCCCATAATGCTTCTCGTCTTGATGCGGATGGAATTCTCCACAGGTACGGTGTAGGAGAGGGTCTGCACATTGTTGATGCCGATCTCCATGTTCGCGACCTGCAGAGCCTGGTAGGCCTCCCGGAAGGTGACGTCGATCTGTTTCTGGATATCCTTTGCCTCGTCGATCATGCCCATCAGCTCACGGATCAGGATGTTCCGCTTTTTGTCCATCAGGTCGTACCCCATATGGGCCAGCTTCAGAGAGTTTTTCGCCAGTATCAGGTTTCCCTTGGTGGGAAAGGTATTTGGATCCATCTGTCATCACTTCCTTTCCGGGTGATCAGTTCATTGCGTCCGCCTCGGCCTTCGCCTGCGCCGCAAGGTCAATTTCTGTGGGGTGATAGTATTTGTCCAGAACCTTGGTGTCCACACGGTCCAGTTCCTCCCGGGGCAGAAGTCCCAGAAGTTCCCAGGCCTTGTTCAGGGTGTCCTCCATGGAGCGGTTCTCATCCATGCCCTGGCCGATAAATTCTTTTTCAAAAGCGTTTCCGAAGATCAGATATTTCTTGTCGATGGGCGACAGCTCATCCTCGCCGATGACCGACGCCAGGGAACGGGCGTCTCCCACCTTCGCATAGCAGGAGAACAGCTGGTTCGCCACGTCCTGATGGTCCCCGCGGGTGTAGCCTTCGCCGATGCCGTCCTTCATCAGACGGGACAGGCTTGGCAGCACGCTGATGGGCGGATACACCGACTGTCCGTGCAGCTGACGGTCCAGAACGATCTGCCCTTCGGTGATGTAGCCGGTCAGGTCTGGGATCGGGTGGGTGATGTCGTCGTTTGGCATGGTCAGGATTGGGATCTGCGTCACCGAGCCGGAGGCGTCGTGGACGATGCCGGCGCGCTCGTAAAGGGTGGCCAGCTCGCTGTACAGGTATCCGGGATAGCCTTTTCGGGACGGGATCTCTCCGCGGGAGGAGGATACCTCACGCATGGCCTCACAGAAGGAGGTGATATCCGTCAGGATTACCAGGATGTGCATTCCCTGCTCAAAAGCCAGGTATTCGGCGGCGGTCAGCGCCACCTTCGGCGTGATCAGACGCTCTACCACCGGGTCGTTGGCCAGGTTCAGGAACATGACCACATGGTCGGAGACGCCGCTCTCCTCAAAGGTACGGCGGAAAAATTCCGCCACGTCGTATTTTACACCCATAGCCGCGAACACGATGGCGAATTTCTCATCGCTGCCGCTGCCAAGAGAAGCCTGCTGCACGATCTGCGCCGCAAGCTGGTCGTGGGGCAGTCCGTTTCCGGAGAAGATGGGCAGCTTCTGACCGCGGATCAGCGTGGTTAAGCCGTCGATGGCGGAGATGCCGGTGTGGATATAGTTTCTCGGGTATTTTCTTGTTACAGGATTCAGCGGAAGTCCGTTGACGTTCAGCCGTTTCTCTGCGTTGACCGGGCCCAGGCCGTCGATGGGATTTCCGATACCGTCAAAGGTACGCCCCAGAATTTCCGGGGAAAGTCCGATCTCCATGGGGTGGCCGGTCAGGCGGGTGTGGGTGTTCTGCAGGGACATGTTGTCGGTTCCCTCGAACACCTGAATCACCGCCTTATCCTCGTAGACCGCCACAATGCGGCCCAGTTTCTTTTCGTGCCCGTCGATGGTAAATTCCACCATCTCCTCGTAAGAAGCGTTTTTTACGCCTTCCAGAACGACCAGAGGGCCGTTGATCTCACTCAGGCCAAGATATTCGATTGCCATTGCCGTTTTCCCTCCTTATCCGTTGTAACTATTCAGCCGGCTGAATAGTTACTATCCGTTTCTTTCCAGTACATTGTCGTAGAACCGGTCGATGTCTTTTTTGTACTCGTCGAACATTTCCGGCTTGTCGTTGGGGATGTCGTATTTGATGGAGATGACCCGGTCGAAGATTTTATCCTCCTTCAGCACCGACATGGGCATGCCCATGGTGACCAGGGCGCGGGATTTCCGGTAAAGATAAAGGATGATCTCCATCATCTGATACTGCTTGGACAGCGGCACGCAGGTGTCGTCCTTGTGGAAGGCGTTCTGCTGCAGGAAGCCAAGGCGGATCACGCGGGCGATCTCAAGCACCAGCTTCTGGTCGTCCGGCAGTACGTCGCTTCCGATCAGCTTTACAATCTCCATCAGGGAGCTTTCCTGGTTCAGAAGAGCCATCAGCTGGTTTCTCATGGAGATAAAGTTTTTGTTTACATGGTCTTTGTACCAGGGCGCCAGGTCGTTTAAATATTCGCTGTAGCTGGTCAGCCAGTGGATCGCCGGGAAGTGGCGGGCGTAGGCCAGGGATTTGTCCAGGCCCCAGAAGCAGCGGACGAAACGCTTGGTGTTCATGGTGACCGGCTCGGAAAAGTCGCCGCCCTGGGGGGATACGGCTCCGATGATGGAGACGCTGCCTTCCAGGCCGTTTAAGGTCTGCATCATGCCGGCGCGCTCGTAGAACGCGGACAGGCGGGAGGCCAGATAGGCCGGGAAACCTTCCTCGGCAGGCATTTCCTCCAGGCGTCCGGAAAGCTCACGCAGAGCCTCCGCCCAGCGGGAGGTGGAATCGGCCATGATAGCAACGTCGTAGCCCATATCCCGGTAATATTCCGCCAGGGTCAGTCCCGTGTAGATGGACGCCTCACGGGCGGCCACCGGCATGTTTGAAGTGTTGGCGATCAGCGCGGTACGGTCCATCAGAGGATTGCCGGATTTCGGGTCCACCAGTTCCTGGAATTCCTCCAGTACCTGGGTCATCTCGTTGCCGCGCTCTCCGCAGCCGATGTAGATGATAATGTCCGCGTTGGACCATTTGGCGATCTGGTGCTGGGTCATGGTCTTTCCGGTTCCGAAACCGCCGGGAACGGCCGCTGTGCCGCCTTTGGCGATGGGGAACATGGTGTCCAGAATCCGCTGGCCGGTCACCAGAGGCTCGCTGGCCGGATAGCGCTTCAGCGTCGGGCGGGGCACACGGATGGGCCATTTCTGGCACAGGGTCAGGGTGTGCTCGGCGCCGTCCTCCGACTGCAGTCTGACGATAGGTTCCAGGATAGTATAATCTCCGTCCGGCGCGGTCCAGGTGACGGTTCCGCGGATGTTGGGGGGAACCATGGACTTGTGGACGATGGAGCGGGTCTCCTGTGTCTCGGAGATGATCGCGCCGCCCTCCAGCACGTCGCCGGGTTTTACGGTCACATGGACCGTCCATTTCTTTTCGGTGTCCAGGGAATCGACGCTGACGCCGCGGGAGATATAGTCGCCGGACTGGCGGGCGATCTCCGACAGCGGCCGCTCGATGCCGTCAAAAATATTGTTGAGGATCCCGGGGCCGAGAATCACGGAAAGCGCGTCGCCGGAGGCTTCCACGACGGCGCCCGGCTTCAGGCCTGTGGTCTCCTCGAAGACCTGGATGGTCGTGGCGTCTTTTGTCAGGCCGATGACCTCGCCTACCAGGCGTTCCTCGCCTACATAGACCATTTCGGACATCTTGAATCCGGTGTTCCCCTTCAGGGAGACCACCGGACCGTTGATTCCATAAATGATGCCTGTTTTACTCATGTGTCATACCTCCGTCGAAAATAAATGCGTCCTGTTCCTCCCTGATCAGAGAATCAAAGGAATTGTCGATCAGGATATTTTTTTCCGGAATGACCGCGCGGATGCCGCCGGTAAACGGCATCTTTGACAGGAGCAGGGAGACAGAGCATACTTCTTCCAGTTCCTTTTGGTATGCTTCGTCAGAGGGGTCCAGGTACAGGCGCATGGTGTCGCCGGACGCAAAGGAAACCGCCTCCTGGATCTTGGTTTTCAGATAGTCTTTATAAGCTTCCGTCTGTTTGAACTGAATCATCTTTTCGCGGACTTCGGCGAACAGACGGTTTTTCAGCTCAAGGTTTTTGGCCGAGACCGTACGTTTGATGGACAGCTGTTCGGCGGAGAGCGCTTTGTTGGCCTCACGTTTCAGTTTTTCTGTCTCCGCGCCGATCTCATCCTGGGCCTGCTGCCGCTTTATTTCTTTGTGTTCCTCAAACAGCTGGTCCAGAGCAGCCTGGTGCTCGTTGATGGTCCGCCAGGCTTCGGCGTTGGCGCTTTCTATGGAGTGCTGGTAAAAATTCGCTAATTTTTCTTCGGTTGTCAAAATGTCACCTCCAGATTCACTGCCGCCTGCGGCGGCTGCAATTTGCAACGGTCCGGCAGTAACTATTCAGCCAGCTGAATAGTTGCCAAAGCGGAACTGTTACTACAATTTTAATCCTATGGATTCGTTTACGAAGGAAGTGATAAAGTCTGGCTTTCGCCCTGTGCCGTGGCGGTCAGGGATCTCGATCAGCAGCGGGAGTTTGTGGTTCAGCCGCACGTCCTCGAGAATATCGGGAAATTCCTTGCCGAGCTTTTCTGTCAGCAGGATGATCCCGATCTCTTTGTTGGCCAGCGCTTTCTGGAGCGCCTGGTACAGCTCGTCGCGCTCATGGACCACGACGCCTTCCACGCCGGTCAGACGCATTCCCGTCTCCGTATCGACGTTATCACTGATCAAAAACATTTTCATGCGGGTTACTTCCTTTCAGAAAAGGGAACCGTTCTGCCTGGTTCCGGAATCAAAGCTGTCCCAGGATCATGAAGGAGATGATCAGGCCGTACAGCGCGATACCTTCGGCCATGGCAACGAAGATCATGGATTTACCGAAGATGCTTCCGTCCTCGCTGATCGCTCCCAGAGCGGCGCTGGCGCTGGAGGCAACGGCGATACCGGAGCCGATGCCGGAAAGACCGGTAACGAGAGCCGCGCCGATGTAGCCAAGGCCGGTGGCAAGGCCCGCGCCGGACTCAGTGGCCGCGGATACGGTGGTGGTTCCCGCGAAGGACACGATGGTGACCACGAGCATCAGGCCGAAGAAACCGGCAACGTTGGCTGCCAGAGATTTTTTGTATCGTTTCTTTGTCTTCTCACCGGAGAAATAAACGGCCATGGGGATGATGATGCTTAAGATCATAGCTGCCGCGGTAAGAATCTGGATAAGTAAGGTATTCATAGTAAAATCCTCCTAAAAATGTTATTGTAGGTAACCATTCGTTCTTCTTGCAACAGTTCAGCGTTGCTGAACGATTACACGATTCGCGATGCACAGAAACCGCATTTCATGCAATTTCGCGCTGCAGGCCCCGGGATTTTCGCACATTCTGCGCGAAAACACCTCGCGGGATCACTGCAGGCTGAACTGTTGTTTATTATTCCTGGTTCTTTTTCAGAAACGGACGGAACGCTCTGCCGCCGCCGGTATAGAAACGGCTGAACATTTCGTAATATTCCAGACGGAGTACCTGGATTCCTACGATCAGGCCCTCCATGGCGCATACGAAGATATTTCCCAGAACGATGACCAGCCAGTTGGGACTGCCGCCCTCAGTGGCTCCTGCCAGCATCAGCACCACCTCCATCATCGCCGCATGGCTGACGGCAAAGGCGCCCACACGGACGAAGGACAGTGTGTTTGAAAAATAGCTCAGCAGAATCTCAAACAGTTCAAAGAAGCTCTGGACAAAGAACATTGCCTTCCCTGTTTTCGGGAACGGGTTTCTCTCCTTGTTCACCAGCTTTTCCAGAGGCTCTTTCAGGAAAATGGCGATCAGCGGAAGTACGAACATGATCACCAGCACGCCTGCGGCGGGAAGCGTATGTCCCGACATAAACAGGAAGATCGTGGCGACTACGGCGCCGTAGAAGACCAATCCCGCGATGGCGTTCTGGTCAAACAGCGCTTCGCCTGTCCGGTGGGCCCGCAGCGCGTTCATAATATGGAAAACCATGGTCACCAGGATCAGGAACATACCGAAGGCGATGGCCACCACAAAGACGGTGTTCATCTGGCCGATAAACGGCAGCGTGATCATTGCTTCCTTTGGCTTCAGCCACAGGGCCGGCAGCAGTTCCTCGAATCCGAAGAAGCTTCCGTACAGGAATCCGAAGATCGTGGAGAAGATGCCGGCCAGGCTGATGATCGCCGCCAGCGTAATCTTCCGGAATTTATACAGCAGCGCTCCGCCGATCAGCAGGCAAAGACCCTGTCCCACGTCTCCGAACATGGCGCCGAAGATAAAGGAGTAGGTCAGGCCCACAAAAACGGTCGGGTCCATCTCGTTGTAAGAGGGCAGTCCGTACATCTGGACGTACATCTCGAACGGGCGGAACAGTTTCGGGTTTTTCAGCTTTGTGGGCGGCTCCCGCAGGGCGTTGTTGTCCTGGTCCTCCACAAAGCAGTAAAGATTTTCGTCGTTTTCAATGTCGTGCAGGAACGCCTCCGCGTCTGCTTTTGCCATCCAGCCGCAGAGAATGTAGAAGGTCTCCGTCCCTTTCCGGGTGGAGGTACAGGCGGCCAGCTTGCGCACGTCGAAATTCTTCGAAAGCGTGGACAGCTCGTTGACCGCGCCGTTCAGTTCTTCCGCGTGTTTGCGCAGGTAGTCCTGCATCCGGTCCTTGCAGTCGGAGATCGCCCGGTAGGTGTCCAGGATATTCTGGTGAAGCTCCTGAAGCTCCGCCTCCGGGGTTCCCTCGTACTCGTCGGGAACGAAGAGACGTTCAAAGTGCATGGACGCGTAGACGGCGTCGACCTTGTGGATCTCTTCTCTTGGAGCGAAATACACGCCCCAGACATAACGATCGTCGGAATTGCAGCGATAGAATACCGTATCGGTGCTCTCGTAAACATACTTCTCAAACTTGTCGAAGTACTCTTTGGGGATCCGTCCGAAACGCAGACGGATAAATTTGAAACCGAAGATCGTGGACAGGCTGCAGGGAAGATTCTGGAACGGGGCGATCTTATCCGCCTTTTCCTTGAAGGTTTTCAGATCTTCCTGCAGTCTGCTGTGCTCCTGATTCAGCGTGGTCAGAGTCTCGTCGATGTTCTGAACGCACGAAAGAGCATCTTCGAGGGAAAGCTTTTTCGCTTTTCCCTTCATGTCGGCCGGAAGCATTCCGGCGTAATCACTGGCCGTCTTCAATGTGTCTTTGTAGGGATTTATCTGAAGGTAGGGCGTCAGACTCTGTACGGTCTGAAGCTCTGTCAACGCGTTCTCCAGATGGATCTCATATTTGGACAGATAAGTGTTTGTCACACGGTCAATGTCCGATTTAGGGCCTGTGATGCTGATAAATTTCATCTTGACGATCAATCAAAAACACCTCCCCTTGTATCAGGTTTTGGCGACGTACTGCATTGCCTCGTCGGGAGAAATGCCGTAACGTACGCATTCGAGCGCGATGATGAGCCGGTTGATCTCGTGGTCCTTATGGTACAGATAAGAATAAACGGTGGCCAGGGAATAGGGATTGCTTCTGGACGCGGAGGAGAGAATATGCTTCATGATCTCCGCGTACATGGATTCCATGGTTTCCGTGGAAAACTGCTCAAAATGTTTCGCGTAATAGGTTTTCCGGATCAGCTGCCGGAAGACGTCCATGGATTCCGCTTCCACAAGCGTCTGAAGCTCCGATTTTTTCAGCCGGTAATGGACCGGGATGATCAGGGCGTAAATATCCGCGCTGGTCATATGATAATACTGCTTGGAGCGGTAGACCCACTGCAGGTTCAGCATATCAAACTTGCTGCCCCAGGCTTTGGTCAGTTCCTCCAGATCTTTCTTTTGGGCGATCTTTTCTCTCTGCTTCCACAGGTGACCGAAGTAGTAGAGATCCAGAGTCATTTCGTAGTCGAACAGCGTCGGATGTTCCAGCGTGCCCAGGTGGACCAGAGGATCGTAATACTCGGTGCCTTTCAGGCTGGAGATCAGTTCCTCCGGAGAGGACGACGATGTGACGGAAGCGAAGTCCAGCTGAGAATGTTTGTCGAAAAAACTCTGGTAGACCGAGAGGTTTAAAACCACGTCACGGTGATCAAAGATCTTGTTCAGGCATTCCTTTAAAATAGCAATCTCATATCTTTTAAAGTAACTGGACAGAAATTTCCGCTGCTCCAGATTGGAAAAACGGTACAGCTTGCTGAAATCCCTGTAAACTGCCAGATGGAGAAGCTGTTCGATCTGACCGCGGTGAAGCTCTGTCTCCTCCAGTCCCTGAAACAGCTCCTGGTAGGACGGCTGCTGCTTCAGATAGGTGACGGCCGCCGGCACATTGGGAAGTTCCACGATCTCACGATAATTTCTGTCGTTCAGCAGATGGCTTTGCATTGCGCGGATTTTTGTCGTCAGTCCGCTGTAGGATAAAAGACCTTTCATACCATCACTTCCTTATCAGTTTTTCGCAGATCTGTGTGGATAATGTGTCGTGGTTCCGGCTGTAGTAATCATCCAGAGAGGCCAGCAGGTCTGAAGTTCCTGAACGAAGATGGAGCAGCTGGCTGTCTGTGTTTTTTTTCAGTTCATCCTGGATGTTCTGCAGCCGGCGCGCGGTATCCTCTTCCAGCTTGCGGTCGAAGGCGGCGAGCCGTTCTTCCTGCTGCTGGTCCAGAAGCTTGTTCTGGTTGGCCGCGCCTTCCAGGATCCTGGAGGCTGCCGCTTCAATTTCTGTCAGCTTGTTGATAACCGATTCCATACCTATCCTCCTTTGTCTATAGAGTATTAACAATATGATCGGAATCTATTGTTTTTCTGTTGTAACCGTTCAGAAGGCGAACCGTTACTACGCTACCTATCATACACCTTTCCGTTAAAAATGTCACATACTATTTTTATGAAAAAACATATTTGGGATTTTCTTTTTTTTCGTCTTATAGTAATATGGAAACGATGTGGAAAAAAGCAACCGTTCAGCCATTGGTGTACTGGAGTGTGTTTGAACATTCATTCCTGCAATCTGCACGCCCCACTTTGCGTGGAATTTGCCCCAGAATCAGTCAGCGTAGCCCGCTGCGCCTCCCGATTCTGGGACAAATTCCACGCAAACTGTGACGCACATCTTGCAGAAAGCAATTTTCAAACACGCTCCGGTGTGCCGTGAAAGGAGAAAATATAAAATATGAGACTGAGAAATATACAGGGCGCGAAGGAAGTGATCGCCAACAGTTCCATCGTGGTGCAGGAGCCAGAAAAAAAGAAGGGGCATTGGGGCCAGGTGTTTGCCAGGGAGCAGCCGGTCCACATAGAAGTAGGCATGGGAAAAGGACGTTTCCTGATGGATCTGGCAAGGAAGCATCCGGATATCAATTATATCGGGATTGAAATGTACGACAGCGTTCTGCTGCGGGCCGTGCAAAAGGCGAAGGCTTTGGAGGAGCCGCTGGAAAATCTGTATTTTATCCGGATGGACGCCAGGGAACTTCCGGAGGTTTTCGAGAAGGGGGAGGTGGAACGGATCTACCTGAATTTTTCCGATCCCTGGCCCAAAGACCGTCACGCCAAGCGGCGGCTGACCTCCCATGAGTTTCTGGAGCGGTACGGGAAAATCCTGCCGGAAGGCGGAACCGTGGAGTTTAAGACGGACAACCGGCCGCTGTTTGATTTTTCTCTGGAGGAGATCAGAAACACCCCCGGCTGGACGCTGGACGCGTATACCTACGATCTCCACAGCGATGAGAAGATGAACCAGGGAAATATTATGACGGAGTATGAGGAGAAGTTTTCCGCGGCGGGGAACCCCATCTGTAAGCTGGCCGCGCGGTTTGTTCCGCGGAGAAGCAACGATTCGGCGATGTGAAAGGATGGTAACTGCTGCAGACAGACACAGAAAGAATTTTATTTTCATATTTTATAAGAAGATAAGGTGGAAGGATGTGATGGTCCTGCGAAAGCCAAGCTCCGTACACCGGAAAATGACAGAATTTGAATATACCAGCGCTCACAAAGGCGGAAATTTTTATAAAATACAGAAATCGCTGAAGGAGCTGGATAAGCTGTTAAAGGGGACAGAGATAAAAAAAAAGAAGTAATATGGGTCGTCACTTGGGACGTTTTCATTCTGCTCACATTCTGCTCATTCTAACCATTCTTATCAATGAAAATGGTTAGAATGAGTAGAAAAGAATAGGAGACGGTCACGCAGGAATATGGTGTTTTGTTTATTGCGAAAAGGAGATGAGATTATGTTAGCTGAACTGCGGCAGAAATCACAAATTACCATACCCAAGGAGATTATCGTCAAGCTTGGTCTCTCAGAGGGTGATAAGCTGGATATTTTCGAGAAAGACGGTGCCATCTGCATCATGCCGGTAGTCGTTTATCCCAAAAACTACCTATCCGAACTCCGGGAAGAAATTGACAACGTCAAAGCAAAAATTGCATCCGGCGAACAGCCTGTCTTTGATAGCGTGGATGCTCTGTTTGACAAATTGGAGGCGGATTGATGGCATATGAGTTTACGTTTACACCTCGTTTCCAGAAACATTTTAAAGATTTGACCGCTCAGGAAAAGAAACAGCTTAAAAATAAGCTGGAATTGCTGTCTCAGAATCATCCAGATCCATGGTGGAACGGGCATCCAGACCGACCATCGTTGCTACCAGCATCCCGCCCTTCAAAATAAACTTGTCCCGGTACTTCGAGAGTGAAATACGCTCCAGAAATCGCTCCATCATGTAGTTCCGCATCAAAATCTGTGCGTCCGCAGACTTCTTCTTTGAG
>JAGHIA010000032.1 GCA_017887445.1 Fusicatenibacter sp. | reverse complement strand
TCACAGTTTGTGGGGAATTTGTTCCGAAATCAGGAGGCGTAGCGGGCTACGCTGACTGATTTTGGGGCAAATTCCACGCAAAGTGGGGCGTGCAGATTGCAGGAATGAATTTTCAAACACGCTCTAGCATCAGTAACAGTTCAGCCTGCGCATTTACTGCGCAGACCATAGGAAAACAAGGAGGATTCCTACACTATGATCCGTATCCTAATGTTCGGTGTATCTTATCAGGCCGGGGGCGTGGAAAATTTCCTGTACAATTATGTATCGCGCCTGCAGAACCGGGATGATTTTCAGATTGATTTCTTATCCACCCATAAAAAGCTGGCCTTCGAGGATGAATTCCGCTCCATGGGATGTTCCGTCTTTTCTGTGCCCGACGCAAGAAAAAATCCGTGGAAGGCACGCCGCTGCATGACTTTGGCCATGGCCGGCGGCAAGTACGACATCCTCCATATTAATATGCTGTCCGCCGCCAATCTCACGCCCCTCACCGCGGGGAAGAAAGCCTGCATACCACATATCATCGCCCATTCCCACAACGCGCAGGTTCCTCCCGGGCTGCTCAGAAAATTTCTCCATACCTGCAACCGCCGCAGGCTGCCGTCTCTGGCGGACACGTTTTTTGCATGCTCCGATGCCGCCGGACAGTGGCTCTTTCCTCCCGGACGGTCCTTTCAGGTCGTCCGCAACGCCATCGACGAACACAGATTCCGCTTTCAGCCGGAAATACGGGAAGAAATGCGCCGCCGTCTTCATCTGGAAGAGAACCTGGTGCTGGGGCATGTAGGGAGGTTTCAGTATCAGAAGAACCATGATTTTTTGCTGGACATTTTCCATCAGATCACGCTTCTGCGCCCGGAGGCGCGGCTGATCCTGATCGGCGCCGGGGAACTGCTGCCGTCCATGCAGGAAAAAGTGCGGCGCCTGCATCTGGAACATTCCGTTCTCTTCCCAGGCGCCCAGAATAATGTTTCTGACTGGCTTCAGGCTATGGATGCCGCACTGCTCCCCTCGCATTTTGAAGGACTTCCGCTGACCGCCATCGAAGCTCAGGCCTGCGGTCTTCCGCTTTTTGCCTCCGACGCCGTCTCTCCTGAAATCTGTATCACGCCCCTGGCACACAGATTTCCTCTGTCACTCAGCGCGGAAGAATGGGCCGGTGAAATCCTCGCCGCCCTGTCTTCTCACAGACGGGAAGACACTTCCGGCCAGATCCGCGCAGCCGGATATTCCATCGACGCAGAAGCGGATCGTCTGGCAAAGCTTTACCATCACATTGCCGGATGTTAAAGCATTTTCAAACGCGCTTGGTAATCTCATAAAGCCGGGGACAAACGTTGGCGCCCGCGGATGGATTCTGAAAATGCACACGGTTTCAGAACCTATCGTAACGATTCAGCAGGCTGAACTGTTACACAACCCATCCGCGGGCGCCGGATGTTGCCCTTGACATCTTTTTCTCATAGTTTCAGCAGTTCTTTCAGCTGTCTGCAGGCCGTTCCATTCTCATAAGAAGTCACCAGACGGAAAAACGTATTTCTCCGTTCTTCTCCTTTTTGGGGGTCATACGTTTGAATCTGCCAGATCAGGGTGTCCAAGGTTTCCGCGTAAGGATACGGCCACGTTTCTATCGGCATATAAAAATCTCTTTCCTGTGTATAATGCTTCAGATCCGGCGTATACAGAAATCCCGGCTTGCCGGTCAGCGCAAAATCCCACATGCTGGAAGAATAATCTGTGATCAGCACATCTGCCGCTGCCAGAAGCTCCTGCATATCCGGGTAATCGGAAGCCGGATATACCCCTTCGCTGATCTCTGGCTTTACCGCGTAATGCTTTCTCTCCAGCACCACAAATTCCTGCCCGAAGCGCTCCTTCAGCGCCTCCAGGATCCGCCGGTATTCCACGGTTCCGTTATCCTCCGCATGGTAAAAATCCCCTCGGAACGTAGGTGCGTACAGAAGGATTTTTTTGTCTTCAGGAATGCCGAAATACCGGAATACTTTTTTTCTGAATGGCGTCAGATCGCCGAAAAGCATATCGTTTCTCGGAAGTCCGGTGTTGTAAAAGTGACTTGCTTCCACTTCTACCGCTTCCGGGAACACATCCGTAAACCTCTGATTGCTGGACAGGAAAATATCAATCTGTTTTCCTGTCATTTTTTCCACCGCTTTCTGGACCGGCGTCATATTCGTATCTTTTCCCGCCGCCTTAAACGCGCCGCCCCCATGCCACGTCTGCACCCAGAGCTGTTTTTTTCTTTTGGGCGCCAGGCTTCCCATGGGGAGTCCAAGATTGTAGATCACGATCCCTGCCGTCATCAGCGCTTTAAAGTAAGCAAATGACTTTACCCGGATCAATCGTACCCTGCCGTTCAGTTCCGGCGGGATCCATGTATTTTCCACATCCTTCACCGCCCACAGATAACAAAGATCGGTTCTGCCCTGTTCCAGCAGATACTTGTTAAAATACATGGGATTGCAGCTGATGTTTTTCCCCACATAGGCGCAGAAGAGAATTTCTTTCTTCTTCACCGGCAGGAGACAAAACCCTCTCATCAGAAAACGTACCAGATAAATCCCAACAAGCTTCAGATTCATGTTTTCCCCCTATCTTCCATCTTTTCCATCCTTCCACCACACTCTGTAGTGGTGGTGCGTCACTCTTTCTTCCTCCGGCGGAAGTTTTGTATAATCTCCATACAACGTTTTCAGATACTGAAGGTAACCAGCCGGCGCTTTGACCGGGATTCCTTCGAACATCAGATCCGTGGTCTCCTCCACAACCTCTGCCGGCATTATATCCCTGAGACGGTAACCGTCGCAAAGACACCCTACCATACTGGCTCCGGACGGAGAATATGTGCGGCAGAGCTTGTCCAGCTGTTTCAGAATGCGTCTTGCTCCATAGAGTTTTCTTGTACTCCACTTCAACGCTTTGGAAAACGAAGGCTTCCCCTCTCCGATAAAACGTTTCCAGGTACAGCAGGCGCTGCCCCTCTGCGATACCAGATACTGGCATTTTTTCACAAACGGCGCATACTCCTCCTCTGTTTTTCCAGGAAGACCGTCATACGGAAATACATCCACAAAAACGCCCATCTTCCCACTGTATCCCAGATCTTCCACCAGAAGCGTGTGCGTATCGATCACTTTTCCGAACCCATAGCGGTACCAGGGGGCCGTATCAATATTCAGCATCTTGTAGCGCCCGTTTGTTTCAGCCTCCATCACAGCCGTCAGGCGGTCATAATCCTCTCTCGGCATCCAGATGTCAATGTCATCATCCCACGGGATAAATCCCTGATGCCTTACGGCGCCCAGCAAGGTTCCGTCAACAATAAAGTATTTCAGCCGATGCTCCTGGCACACCTGGTCAATATGAATCAGAATCTTCAGCGCGATCTGCTGAATCTCCTGTATGGCTTCTATCTCTCTCAACCTGCAGCCTCCCTTCCCTATCTCCTATCTCCTATCTTCTGCCTTTTTCATTTTTCACGTTTCTTCCTGAGCTTTCCCAGCACATTCCCGATCATCTCCCGGAACGACAGCAGAAACAGCAGAATGGAAACCGGGAAAAACACAGCGTTTTCCACCTGCCCGCCGTAAAAATAAATGCCGCAGGACACCGCCAGCACCACCGCCAGCGCCAGCAGAAAGCCGAAATCAACGCGGATCTCCACCTGATTCCACAAAAACAGGATTCGCAGCACAATGATCGTCAGAAACGCCAGAAGCAGCGCCGCGCTGGCCCCCTGCACGCCAAAGCGGGGAATCAGCAGCTGTACGCCGATAATATTCACCGCGCTGCCCGCCACTGTGGTATAGAACAGCAGATTATTTTTCTTGATCGCCGTAAAAATATTCCCCAGGAATCCGGAAACCGAGGAGGCGATGGTGGCCAGAATATAAAGCGGGACCATATCCCTGGACGCCGCGTAGCCGTCGGCGATCATCAGCGGGAAAATCAGCCAGATAAACGGCAGCAGCACCGCGGCTCCCATTCCCATAAAACGCAGGTACCCGTTCACCGCGCTGGTATAAAACTGGCTGCGGGAATCGCGGCTGTCCGCCTCCTGGGCATAGGAGATTTCCTGCCAGGCCATGGTAAAGCAGGAGGTAAACAAAGACACAAAAGAGCCGAACCGGGTCGCCACCGCGTACAGTCCGTTGGCCTCCATCCCCAGCATCCGGCTCACCGCCACGCTGTTGTAGCTGGTCAGGAACCAGTAGGCCGCGGAGTTGACGCACAGCGGCAGGGAAAACCGGAACATCCGGACAAACAGCTGCTTATCAAAGGCCGATGGCCGAAGCATCGTCCAGAGTTTCACCCCGGTTCCGATCAGTACAATATTGCTCAGATATCCCACACATCCTGCCACATACAGCGCGCTGTAATCCATATGAAGGCCGACGATGAGCACAATGTTCATCACCGCCGTCACAAAGGAATTGAGCAGTCCCGCCAAGGCGTACAGCACATTTTTTCCGTAGGCCCGCGCCACATATCCCAGCAGGTTCTGCAGGTTCATCATCAGACCGTACAGATAGATCAGCGGCAGATACCGGACCTCCACGAACAGGCCAAACACCACGAGAATGGCCGTGTACAGCAGGGTGGAGATTCCGAAGATGGCAAAGCCGCAGTTGATGGGTTTCCTCTGGCCTTCCGGCGTTTTATAATCATAAAAATACCGCAGGATGCCGCTCCAGATATCCAGATACAGCACGGAACACAGAAACGTAACGTAATTGATGGAAACATTGTATACGCCCATGTCTCCGGTTGGGATATATTCCGTATATACCCGCAGCAGAAGCATGGTGACCAGCTTGGCCAGCACCGTTCCGAAAAAATAGATTCCGGAGGTCCTGGCAAATTTAAGTAAGCTTTTCATAAGCCTGTTTTCCTCTCCTCAGTCTGTCCTTTCCGTATGACCCAAAATCTTCCCCCTGCGCTTCCTTGGCCATGGTCCACGCGGCCCAGAGAATGTCCTGGAGGATCTGAAAGATCCGGATCTTCTCCCGCTCCGTCTTTGGCGCTTCCCCTCCGAAATAATACTGCAGGAACAGCTCCTCCTCCAGCGGCTGGAACTCGCACTCCAGCAGATGGGACGCCAGATCCCACATGGGATCGTTATAGCCGGAATATTCCCAGTCGATCAGATACATGCGGCCAGAAGCGTCCAGGATCAGATTCTCCGCCACCAGATCGTTATGACAGGGAAGACAGTGAAGGCCAATCTTTTCCAGCCGCTCCAGAAGCCGGTAAAACGCCCGGTCCATCTCCCCGTACTCCGGATAGACCGCCGCCTGCAGCTTTTCGATCAGCTGCTTATATTTTTCATACTCCTGTTTTACGGAAAACTCCTGGTACAGCTTCAGGCCGGAACTGTGAAGCTGCCGCAGGATTCCCGTAGTCTTGCGGATGTTCGTCTCCAGACGGGCGCTTTTTCCGTTGAGTGTCACCGCCTCCTGGATATACCGGGTGATTTTTACCCCGGTGTCCGCGTCAAAATACAGGGTGGGCACGTTGATCCCCAGGTCGGAGGCCAGCGCGCCGTTGTGCCTCTCGCTTTTTCTGTCGATCATAATGTCCGTGCAGGCCCCTGGGATCCTGAGGATATACTCCTCCCCGGCGGCTTTCACATAAAAATTGGTGTTGGTCATTCCGCCGCTGATGCCGAATTTTTCAATCTGTTCCTCCGGGATTCCCATACAGCGGCTGAAGGTTTCTCTGGCGCTGTTTTCTTGCCTTAGCCGTTCTCTCTTCTGTATCCTCGGATAGACCAGCTCCCGGGCCTTCCGGTAAAGCTCCTGGTCCTCGATGACCGTCCAGGCCATATCGTCGATCATAATGCCGCGGATCTGATAGATCCTTCCGATGTTCTCGATCACATACTCGTAGTTGAGCATGGGATTCTGATTGTCCCGGAAGTATTCCAGCATCTTCCGGTACAGAGACAGGGAAATCCGGCTCAGTCCGATCATCTCCCCGTCGATGCGGTTCAGCTGGTGGATATCCTTGGAGATGCGGAACAGATTCTGGCTTTTGTCCAGCTCCACAAAGGCCTCGTCTCTGGAGCCGCTGGGGGCGGTGAGTACCAGACGGTTGGCGTCGTCCCCCTCCAGCAGAGCGTTGATTGCCGTCTCCTCAAAGATCAGGTTGCTCTCCAGAAGAAGAAAATCGTCCTTCACCAGGTCCCGCACCATGGACAGGGATTCCATGGTACCGTTCCACTTATAGCGGGGATTGTGTACCAGCGTAACGCCCCGGCCCTTCAGATATTCCTCATACTGCTCCCGCTGGGAACCGGTGACAAGATAAACATCGTCGATGCCGTTGACCGTGAGCATCCGCAGCAAACGCTCGATCAGCGGAATATCTCCCACCTCCAGAAGGCCCACCGGACAGTCAAACGCCGGGTTGCGTCCTGCCGCCAGAATCACGGCGGTGTGTATCCGCTCTTTCCGTTTTTCAAAGATCAGACGGCCCGTCTGTTTTTCCCGGGTCGTCCGCTCCAGAAATTCCTCCGCCCGGGCGGTCAGAGAAAAACTGCCACCGCGTTTTTCCAGATATCCTTCCTCCATCAGCTGGCGCATCAGGCCGTTGACCTGGCCCAGGGACATGTCCACGCCCCGGGCAAGGCTCCGCTGGTTTTCAAAAGGGTGCTGGTTCAGATAGTACAGGATTTTATAATACTTTTCCATTGGCCGCTCCTCTTTGATAACAGTTCATCTTTACTGAACGATTACACGCTTCGCGCTGCAGGTCTCGGAATTTTCGCGCATTCTGCGCGAAAATTCCTCGCGGGATCGTGGAAGCTGAACTGTTATCCTGCTTGTTCATTTTTTGAACTACGAGTCATTCTACCACAGCCGGCGGAGCCTGTCAATCATACCTTCCCGACCCTGTTTCTTCCGGATGTCTTCGCCTGATAAAGAGCGCTGTCCGCAGCTCCCAGCAGCCGGTCGAAGTCTGACCTCTGACCTGCAATTCCTGCGGTGACGCCCACGCTGACCGTGGTGCTTTTCTTCCCGTCCGCCGCAGGGATACCGAGGCGCTCCACATTTTTCCGAATCTCCTCGCCCAGAGCCGCGGCCTCTTTTCCTCCGTAACCGGGCACAACGCAGACAAACTCTTCGCCGCCATAGCGAAACAGCCGGCCCCTGGAGACCACCAGTTTCATAGCGTTCGCAACCCGCCGCAGACAATCGTCTCCCTGCTGATGGCCATAGGTATCGTTGTACTGCTTAAACTCATCCACATCGATCATGATCACCGCCATACTGACCGATTCTTCCTTTTGAAACAGGTCGTCCAGAAAAATCTCCAGAAATCTCCGGTTCCAAAGGCCCGTCAGCGCGTCGCGGCTGGCAAGTTCGTTCAGCTCCTGGCTTTTCCGGAGGATCTCCCGGTTCTGACGCTCGATCAGCTCCTGTTTTCGGAATTCCTCACGCACCGTCCCGTAACGGTAAATGCTGACGGCCACCGCCGTCGCCGCCAGGACCACAGAATTTATATAGACGCCATAATGCTCCAGCATCCCTCCCGGCTGAAATCTAGGCATTCCCGCCAGGACCACCAGCTCCGCCGCCAAAAAGCAGGGGATGGAAAACGCCGGCTTCATATAGACAAGAACAGCAATCCCCAGGGCGGCCACCGTATACACATTCAGATTGTCCGACACTCTCTGGTCGTATACCGTGACACAGGCCGCCCACAGCAGAAGGATCAGTCCGAACCACTGATATAAGAGCAGACACAGACGGCTTTTTTCCTTGCTGCGGGACAACACGGTTTTCCGCAGGAGAAACGCCGCTGCCACCACTGTGAGCAGGATCAGGTACAGGGTCATGTAAACCCTGCTGGCCCTTGTGTTCAGCTGGAAGCCGGTATACTGAAGCGCGTAAAAAATGTTGTAGATCTGGAAAACAATGATCGAACTTCCGACGGGCAGAAAATATTTCCAGCACCGCTTTTCCATCATATCCATGAACCTTCGCTCCTGCTCCGCGTCCAACGCCGGATTCTGAAAGAAACGATTGATCTTCATGAAAAATCACACTCCCCTTTTCTGTTACGGCATCCGTCCATGGAAAATCGCTTCGCGATGGGACGGATGCCTACAGCCACTCCGTTTTCATACGTTCTGTGCAGTACATGCACAGACCTGACAAAACGGTTACAACGGTTGCTAAAAATGCTTCTTCCCAAGCCGTATGTCCTCCATCATCTCACTCATCTCCCCGGACATATGATCCAGCAGGTAATCCTTACTGCCGGGATGGTGTTCCAGCCAGGTCGCGCGGATCTCCTGCTCTGTGTGACGGATCTCCTCCGCCAGCTCCCGGGCGGACATGCGTACCGCCCCCTGGCTTAAAACGATCATCTGCTCCGTGGCGTCGGAGGTGGCCACGGTGACCCGGTGCTGCCGGCCCATTTCATGGACCGTCTTTTCTATGTACTGGTCGGCAGTCTCGGCCTCTTTCGTGTAAACCACATGGATATTGTGGTATTTTGCCTGCTCTCCCGGATTTCCCTGCACCTTGTACGCGTCAAACACCAGGATCAGCGTCATTTTCTTATACCCCTGATAGTTGGAGAGGATATCCATCAGCCGTCCGCGGGCGCTCTCAATATTGGCCTTCGCCAGCTCCTTCAATTCCTCCCAGGCAAAAATAATGTTGTACCCGTCCACCAGCAGGTATTCTTTCTCCGGCTTTTTTCTGGCCGTGGAACGGTAAGCGCCGGCGGCGGAAACATTGGTATAGCCAAAGGACTGACGTTCCCGCTTGCTGGTTCCGTAGGTGCGCTCAAAGATTTCCTTCAGCTCCCGGTCCATCTCCAGAGATGCTCCCTGGCCGGAGCTGGCAGCGCCGGATGGGCCGCCTGCCGTCTCCGCTCCTGACTGTCCCCGCACCCTGTCCTGCATATCCTGACTGTCCTGCCGCTCCTGTCCGGTTTCCTGCCAGATTCCGTTCTGCTCTTCCAACGTCCGAAGCTGCTCCGGCTTCAGGCAGCTCTCCAGGTGCATGTACCGCTCCACCTGGTCCCACGGCACATAGAATCCCGCCCCATGGGCACAGAATACCGAGCCGGTGGGATTTTCCGTATCCTTCTCGCTGTCGTAGCCGATGGCCTCCAGGACTTCTTCTGCATTATGACATGGCTCGTATCCCTTCAGGGAGCAGACCAGCCGGCCGCGGCCTCGGCTGTAGGCAGTGACCTCTTTCTGGTAATCGTGCATGGCCGCCGCGGGCACGCTTCCGGTGAGAACGGAAAGTTCCCCTTCGGTCTGCGGCGGCCGGAAGCTTCCGTGCATCTTCTGGATATCCGTCATTCCCCGGCCGATCAGTTCCGCGGGCAGTTCCAGGCGGAAGTCGTACACCGGCTCCAGCAGAATACAGCGGGCCTTCTTCAGTCCCTGACGCACGGCCCGGTAGGTGGCCTGGCGGAAATCCCCTCCCTCCGTATGCTTCAGATGGGCCCGCCCGGCCATCAGCGTGATCTTCATGTCCGTGATCTCAGAGCCGGTGAGGACGCCCGGATGGCACCGCTCCTCCAGATGCGTCAGGATCAGCCGCTGCCAGTTCCGGTCCAGCGCGTCCTCGCTGCAGGCCGTGTCAAACACAAGGCCGCTGCCCGGCTCCAGAGGCTCCAACAGAAGATGGACTTCCGCGTAATGGCGCAGCGGCTCAAAATGGCCTACGCCCTCAGCCGCCGCAGCGATCGTTTCCTTATATACAATGCTCCCGGAGCCAAACTCCACGTCTGTGCCAAAACGTTTGCGGATCAGGCTTTTCAGTATCTCGATCTGCACCTCACCCATCACCTGGGCGTGGATTTCATTGGACTGGTTTTCCCAGACAATATGCAGCTCCGGGATCTCCTCCTCCAGCTCCCGAAGCTTCTGGAACATCTGGCCCGGGTCGCAGCCTTCCGGCAACTGAACCTGGTAATTCATCACAGGTTCCAGCAAAGGCGCATGGACCAGACGCTCGATGCCCAGACCCTCGCCGGTCCGGGTCTTTGTCAGTCCTGTCACCGCCAGGACAGTCCCTGCCGGCGCCTCCGGCACCATCTGATAGCCGGTCCCGGAATAAATCCGCAGCTGGTCGGCCTTTTCCTCCCAGGCGTCTTCCCCCTGACCGCAAAGGACGGTTTTTACCTTCAGGCTTCCCCCTGTGATCTTCATCCAGGTAAGGCGGTTCCCCTGGCCGTCGCGGCTGATCTTAAACACACGGGCGCCGAACTCCGTTGGATATTCCGGACAGCGGGTGAAAGTCTCCAGTCCTTTCAGAAGTTCCTCCACACCTTCCAGCTTCAGCGCCGAGCCAAAGAAACACGGAAACACCTTCCGCTCCTGGATCAGGGACGAGATTTGCTCCCCCGAAAGTCTTCCGTGCTCCAGATAGCTTTCCAGCGCCTGCTCGCTGCACATGGCGATATTCTCAAAAAACTCCTCCGAATCCTGACGGCCAAAATCAATACACTTCTCGTCCAGCCGCCGGTTCAGCTCCTCCATCAGCGCCGCCCGGTCCGTTCCCGGCTGGTCCATCTTGTTGATGAACAGAAACACCGGGATCTGATACTGATCCAGCAGTCTCCAGAGCGTCTCAACATGGCCCTGGACGCCGTCGGCGCCGCTGACGATCAGCACCGCATAGTCCAGAACCTGCAGGGTCCGCTCCATCTCCGCGGAAAAATCCACATGGCCCGGCGTGTCCAGCAGGGTAAACTGCTTGTCTCCCAGGACGCACTCCGCCTGCTTGGAAAAGATCGTGATGCCCCTGGCCCGCTCCAGCTCGTCCGTGTCCAGGAACGCGTCCTTGTGGTCCACGCGGCCAAGCTTGCGGATGGCTCCGGTCAGGTAGAGGATGCTCTCCGCCAGGGTGGTCTTTCCGGCGTCTACGTGGGCCAGCAGCCCGAGGGTTATATGCTTTTTTCCTTTATTTTCAGACGTATTTCCCATGAAAATACCCCTTTCTGCGCTAATAATATAATCTCTATCATAGCACAAAAAGGGGGATAAGTCGATAATTTTAAAAATTCCATAATCCCAGCTTTCCGCTGGCAAAAACCGGCTCGATCTTCTCTATATCCTCCAGGTGAAATCCATACCCTTCCCATCCGTCATGTTCCGTCGTTCCGGAGTATACGACAAAATTTTTCTCCCGGAGTTCTTCTTTTAATCTGTCATCTACTTTCACACAATCTGTCAGCCTTGCTCTGGCAATGATACATCCTGTGGGATATTCCAGATGATATCCGGCAAACTTTTTCATTGCCTCCCTGTTCTCTCTGGAAATACCTTTACATGCATGGATCAGAATTTCTCCCCGATAGGCCGTTTTCCATGTTCGAAATTCATATTCTTTCAAACCTTCCGCGATCAATGACGCAAACGGCTGCTGTATCGAAATTACTTTCATGAATGGAACTCCTTTGTCAACACCATAATATGATTCTAAATGACATTAAGGTCTAGAGTGGGTTTGAAGAATGAATTTTCAAACATACTCTAAAGCGGACGCCAGCTTTTGACCTTGATATTTTCTTATTTATGACTATTCAGATAAGTTACCAATTCGCCAACCATTGTGACAGGATTGCTATTTCTGCTTATAACCTTTTGCTGCCTTTGCCGCAGTTTTTCCAGACGTTTTTCTGCTCTTTTTAGAGCCAGCTGCTGCAGCGGCAATAATTTCTCGTACACATCCTGATTTTTTTCATATTGTTCTATACGCCCAGCTTTCTTTAGCTGGCGGATCACTGCCTGGCAGTCTTCCAATGGATATTCAGAGTCCGTATAATGCCAAAGATACCACAATTCGAAGGATGGATTTGAAAACACAATCCGATATCCTTCTTTATCCGCCAGATGTTTTGCCCTATCCAGCATTTCTTCCGTATTGTCATCTCTGTCAAATACGCACCAAATAGTATCTCCTTCGTCTGGATAATATGGATTGGTCCCCATCGTTGCCCTTACTTTTTCTACAAGCCTGTCCGCGGCTTTATACTGTGATGAAATAGGCAATATATCTATTCTGCAGCCCCGACTTCGAAACCTTTTAAAATAGCGCACCTCTGACTCTGAACCTTCACAGATTAAATAAACCACAGAATTACGTTTTCTTCCTGACTGCTTTCTTCCTCGCTCTTTTGTTCGCTTCAAGGCAGTCTCCCCCGCCGATAAAAGGAATAGCTCCATACCTTCCCTGGAGATATCCTTTGGAAATATTTTCCCCTTTTCTGGGCGAAAACTCTGTCAGTTCATAAATTTCCGTTTCCATAGTCTGTTCATTTTTTTCCGCGAAACAAATTTGGTCTCGCCTGAGCAATGACAGGTCTAAAAGTCCGGCATCATGGGTCGTAAAGATCATCTGTGACTGTTTTGTATTTATTTTCGGGTCCTGTACAAGTTCAATCAGATGCCGCGTCAGCAAAGGGTGCATGCTTGCTTCAATCTCATCGACCAAAAGAACCGCCCCTGCTTCCAGGGCGTCCATCCATGTCCCGATTCTGGAAAAGAAACGCTGTGTTCCTCTTGACTCCAATCCCATTGGAAGCGCATACTGTGATTCCTTTCCTTCTGGATTCAAAAAGGAATGTACCGCGGAAATCAGCGGTTCTGCCTTAGTTCCGGTAACCACAATGTCTTTGATCCCCAAATCCGCGACCAACAATTCCTTTAAAATTTTCTCCTTGACTTTCCCACCTTTTCGTATCGCTTCAACAGCAGGTTCAACAGATGCCTGCGGATCCAAAAGACCATAGATTTCTTTTTGAAACCACTGATAAGCCTGTTCTGTCTGCGCACAATTCCACTCATTGGAAGCGACCAGATAAAGTCTGTTATCAGGCGTCCGGCCCGCTAACGTCATCTGCTCCTGGATATTCTCTCGAAATTCATATCTGCCGTTTTCTCTGTAAAAAATCAAAGCTTCCCGGCCCCTCGGCCAATGATACAGATATTCTGAGATAATCTTATTTTTATCAAACTGATATCCGTAGGCATATTTGATTCCATGGTAATAATAGATGACTTCAAAAACCGTAGGTTCATTCTCCTTATCCGTAAATGCAAATGGTTCTTGTGGAAGCTGCTCCCCTTTCAAAAGCTGTGCATATCTCCCGCAGATCATTTCCCGCATCTGCCAGATCGCATGCAGGACGTTGCTCTTTCCCGCTGCGTTTGCTCCATAAAGTGCCATAACCGGTATTAACTTCTTCTTTTCATCTACTGAAAGCAGACACTCCTGCATCGTACTGTCTTTGGTCGCCTGCATATTGATCACAGCCTGCTCTTTGATGGACCGATGATTCGTCACAGAAAATTGTAAGATCACTTCAAAGCCTCCTCTCACCCAAATATAATCCCAAGCCCGCTTCTGCGATCTACGAGCATCGGTTTTGCCGAAGTGAGCCTGCCGCAGATATACTCCAAACTTTCCATGCCTCTCTCACAGAAATCGGTTTTTCATGTATTCCAGTTACATCTTACCATTATATTCTTTTAAAATCAATTTTATTCTCCATTTTTACACTTTTTCTTCAAATCAATCCAATAAATCCATTCGGCGTCTTGTATATCCCACATAAATTTACATTTTTACTCCTTTCATGGCGCACTGGCTGCGCCAATAATGGTAGATTTGGAAGTTTACTTCCAAGTAACAGTTCAGCCTTGCTGAACCATTACACGCTTCGCGATGCACAGAAACTGCATTTCATGCAGTTTCGCGCTGCAGGCCTCGGGTTTTCGCGCATTCTGCGCGAAAACACCTCGCGGGATAATGGCAGGCTGAACTGTTACACTTCCAAACGTTTCTTTCCAATTTACCAGTTGCCTGCCGCGCCTGAAAGGTATATAATTCCATTTATACAACGGCAGCAGAACATGCTGCCGCTTATATTCGAGGGAGAAAAAGATATGAAGGAACTAAAGTTTATCAGCCGCTATGTGAAGCGGCACGGTCTTTCGTACCTGCTGGGAATCGTGGCTTTGTTCGCGGTAGACCTGATGAACGTCTACATCCCCCGGTACACCGGAGAGATCACCGACGGACTGGAAACCCAGTCCCTGGAAATGGCGCAGATCTGGACACTGATCCTGCGCATTCTGCTTCTGGGCGCCATCGTCGCCCTGGGGCGTTTTTTCTGGCGCTACTTTATCTTCGGCGCGTCCCGCTCCATTGAGAAAGAGCTGCGCAACGACCTCTTTGCCCACCTGGAAACCCTGTCCATGCGTTATTACAACGAGCACAAAACCGGCGATCTGATGGCGCACTTTACCAACGATCTGCAGGCGATCCGCATGTTTCTCGGCCCTACCGTCATCACAGCCTTTGACGCGACGGTCATGCTGGTGCTGGTGCTTGGACAGATGATCCTTTATGTGGACGTAAAGCTGACGTTGGTAGCGGTTCTGCCGCTGATCCTGATCATCTTCGGAGATTATTTCTACGGCAAACTGATGCACCGGCGGTTTCTCCGCAAGCAGAAAGCGTTTTCCGACCTGACCGACCAGGTGCAGGAGGCAGTTTCCGGCATCCGCGTCATCAAGGCCTTCGTTCAGGAGCACAAGGAACTGGCCGCCTTCGCGGTGACAAACAAAAACAATCAGGAAAAGAATCTGGGCGTTGTACGCCTCCAGGCACTGTTTGTTCCGGTGCTGGATCTGATCGTCGGCGTCAGCAGCCTGCTGACCCTGCTCTACGGCGGATATCTGGCCATCAACGGAACCATCAGCCTGGGACAGTTTGTGGCGTTCAACTCCTATATCGGGATGCTGGTATGGCCTATGATCGCCGCCGGCGACTGCATCACTTATGTGTCTCAGGGCCTTGCCTCCATGAAACGTATCATGACGATTTTCCAGGAGCAGCCGGACATTACCGACAGTCCGTCGGTCCAGCCGGTAAAACGGCTGGAGGGCGACCTTGTCTTCGACCATTTGACCTTCGCCTACCCGGGAGAAGGAAACGCGCCGGCCCTGCAGGATATCAGCGTCCATGTTCGGAAGGGAAGTACCCTGGCGATCCTTGGCCGCACTGGCAGCGGAAAGACTACCATGGCCAGTCTGCTGATGCGTCTCTACGACGTGCAGCCGGGCATGATCCGCATCGACGGCCACGCGCTGAAGCAGATTCCGCTCCAGGTGCTGCGCCAGGAGATCGCCTATGTGCCCCAGGATAACTTCCTGTTTTCCGACACCCTGGAAAACAATATTGCCTTCGGCGTCACAGACAAAGACCCCGAGGCCGTCCGCCAGGCGGCGCAAGACGCCTGCATCCACGACAACATCATGGATTTCCCCGACAATTATCAGACCATGGTCGGCGAGCGGGGCGTGACTTTGTCCGGCGGCCAGAAGCAGCGCAGTTCCATCGCCAGAGCGCTTCTGAAAGACGCGCCGGTCCTGATTCTGGACGACGCGCTCTCCGCGGTAGATACGGACACGGAAGAGCAGATCCTCCGGAATCTCCGGAAAAACCGGCAGGGAAAGACGACGGTAATCATCGCCCACCGGATCTCCACCATTCAGAATGCCGACCATATCCTGGTGCTGGACGAGGGAAAAATCGCGGAATACGGCACCCATGAGGAACTGATGGAGCGCCGCGGTCTGTACCGCAGTATTTATGAAAAGCAGCAGCTGGAAAAACAGCTCAGTGAGGAGGCGGAAGATGAAACTGTTTCAAGCAAAAAGAGATGAGCAGGACGATCTGAATTATGAAGGCAACGCGCTCCTTCGTATGATGTCCTATATGAAGCCTTACGTTGGCACTGTGGCGTTCTGCTTTTTTCTGGTGCTGGTCATCACGGCGCTGGAGCTGTACAAGCCAATCCTCATCGGCGGCGCCATTGACAATTTTATCACCGGCAGCTATGGGCCGGGCGAGATGGTACAGGAGCGGTTCGCAGGCGTGCTGCGGGCGGCGGCGCTGTATGTGGGCGTGCTGCTTCTGCTGTTTGTCTGCAACCGGATCCAGTATGTGCTTCTCCAGTCCACCGGGCAGAAGATCATCTACGAGGTCCGCAATCAGCTGTTCACCCATGTGGAAAGCCTGTCCATGCGTTTTTTTGACCTGACTCCGGTGGGAAAGATTGTCACCCGCGTCACCAATGATGTGGAAGCGCTCAACGAAATGTATTCCAACATTCTGATCAAGCTGTTCAAAAACATCATCAAGATCGTGGGACTTGCTGTGGTCATGCTGATGCTGAACGTGCGGATGGCGCTGCTGTCTTTCGTGCTGGTTCCGGCCATCGTTGTGCTCACTGTGATCTTCAAGCAGATCTCCAGAAGGACCTATCAGATCACCAGAACGAAGATCACTGCCCTGAACACCTTCCTCTCCGAGAACCTGTCCGGCATGAAGGTCATTCAGATCTTTGGCAGGGAAAAAGAGAAAAACGAAGAGTTTGCCGGAAAAAGCGAGGAGCTGTACCGGGCCAATTACCGGGAGCTGATGGTGTTCGCCATTTTCCGTCCAATGATCTACATGCTGTCGGTGCTGGCGCTCATCATTGTGCTGGCAGGCGGAAGCAAAAGCGTTCTCTCCGGCACCCTGTCCATCGGAACGCTGTATATCTTTCTTCAGTATATCAACACTTTTTTCGAGCCGATTCAGGAACTAGCGGAGCAGCTTTCCACCCTTCAGTCTGCCATCGCCTCCGCAGAGAAAATCTTTACTCTGCTGGACGTAAAACCGACGGTGCCGGACCCGGAAGAACCTGTGGAACTGCGGGAAGTAAAGGGACGGATCGAATTTAAGCATGTATGGTTCGCCTATGACGGGGAGGACTACATTCTGAAGGACGTAAGTTTTACCATCGAGCCGGGACAGCGGGTGGCCTTTGTGGGAGCCACCGGCGCCGGAAAGTCTTCGATCCTGAATCTGATCGGACGTTACTATGATATCCAGAAAGGCGAGATCCTGCTGGACGGCGTGGATATCCGGACGCTGAAAAAGGAGCAGCTGCGGGCCGCCATCGGCCAGGTGCAGCAGGATGTCTTTCTGTTCACCGGCGATATCTCAGGCAACATCCGGCTGCGCAACGAGGAGATCAGCGACGATGCCATCGTGAAAGCCGCCCATGAGGTCAACGCGGACCGCTTTATCCAGCGTCTGCCAGGCAAGTATCAGGAGCCTGTATCCGAGCGGGGCGCCACCTTCTCCGCCGGCCAGCGGCAGCTGCTTTCCTTTGCCCGCACCCTGGCCTTTGACCCGTCCATCCTGATTCTGGACGAGGCCACCGCCAACATCGACACGGAGACGGAGCAGTGGATCCAGGAAGCGCTGGAAACTCTGATGACCGGACGGACGACCATCATGGTGGCCCACCGGCTTTCTACGATCCAGCATGCGGATAAGATTATCGTGATGCACAAGGGGCGCATCCGCGAAAGCGGGACGCACCAGGAGCTGCTGGAGCAGAACGGAATCTATAAGAAACTCTATCAGCTGCAGATCATGTGATGGGGGACGCCCCCGGGCAGGAACCGCGGCCATGGGCGTACGGCGGGCGGCTGCGGGAGGTGGGGAAACTCTAAGCGCGCAGAAGGCCCTGCGGGCAGACACCGGAGCAATTCACCAGGAATGCTTGATGCATTCCCGGTTCAGTGCTCCTCAGAGTCAGTGCTTGTAGCACTGACTCTGGTCTGCCCGCAGGGCCTTCTGCGTGCTAAGAGTTTCCTCCACCTCCGCAGATGCCCGCCGTACGCCCATGGCCGCGGCTCCTGCCCAGGGGGCTGGGTGTTGGGTGGCCGTTGATGGCGGGAATCTATGGCGAATACTGTTAAGTTCAGAGCAACGCATCCAGCGCTTCTCCCAGTACCTGCTTCATTGCTTCGAGTTCTTCCGGAGTTGGACGATTGGAATCGTCGTACATCTTTTCCCTTGGATACCACCACACCGGTCCCTTACCCTGGTTTCCATACTCTCCCAAATCCTTTTCCCGTCTCGGGAACAGATGCCAGTGAAGGTGGGTATCGCCGTTACCCAGCAATTCATAATTCATTTTTTCGGCGTCAAAGGCACGGTATACCGCTTCCGCCACCAGCGACATTTCTTCCAGAAATTTTTTCTTGAACTCCGGCTCCAGGTCAAACAGTTCGGTCTGATGCTCTTTGCACAAAAACAACGTATATCCCCGGAAATACTGATGATCCCCGATGACCACATAGCCGGTCTGCAGTTCCTTTACAACATATGGGTTCGTACCATTTTTTATCTGTTCAATCCTGTCAC
Source organism: Fusicatenibacter sp. (assembly GCA_017887445.1). Lineage (GTDB taxonomy): Bacteria > Bacillota > Clostridia > Lachnospirales > Lachnospiraceae > Fusicatenibacter. Next base: position 35,518 of record JAGHIA010000032.1, on the reverse strand, counting down.
ATATCAGACACATCCATGATTCCTCCGTAATTCCGCCCTCCACAGCTTCATGAGGGGTTTTCGCAATCCAACGTTGTTTATGTAACAGTTCAGCGTTGCTGAACTATGTACACGCTTCGCAATGCACAGAAACTGCATTTCATGCAGTTTCGCGCTGCAGGCCTCGGGTTTTCGCGCATTCTGCGCGAAAACACCTCGCGGGATAGTGGCAGGCTGAACTGTTACTTGTTTATTCCTCGCTTTTAAACGCAAAAAATCTCTGGCCGAAATAATTCAGCACAACAAACAGACACATCCCGACCAGCATAGCTCCGTTTTCCTGGACAGAAACGCTGGCCTTTGACAGCAGCGCCGCCACCGCAGGCTTCGCGGCTCCATAAGCGATCAGATAGCACACAGAGATATTCAAAACAAATTTCAGCACCGTCTTCCAGCTCTTGCTCTTATTCTGAAACGTGAAGTGCTTGTTCAGAAAATAGCTGAGAATACTCCCGAAAATATAATTGGCCGCGGAGGATACCCAGTAACTGAAGTGCATCAGATTATAACAGGCAAACATCACCGCCGTGCCAAACAGAGTATTCACAACGCCTACCATAATAAATTTCCAGAAGGTCTTATCAAACAGTTTCTGCAGCTTCTTCATTTGCTTTTTCTCCTCTTGGTGTATTCGGGCAACCGTTCATCCACACAGAACCGTCGCCTCTCCGGAGCGTTCCGCGTAAATGCGGGAACTCTCCTGCATGGTATATAGTATGCACTAATTTGACGGCAAAAACAATCCCTTTTTTATGGGCAGGCGGGCGAAAGAGGGCCTGGGCCTGCGCCATGGGGGGGCGGCGGGCGGCTGGGAAAGAGCGGAACATCTAAACGCCCGGGAGACGTTCCGGACGGGTACCGGCGCAATTCGACAGGAATGCCTGATGCATTCCCGTCTCAGTGCGCCTCAGGCTCCGGACTTGCAGTCCTGCGCCTGCCCCGCCCGGAACGTCTCCCGGGCGTTAAGATTTTCTCGCTCTTTCCCAGATGCCCGCCCAACCTCCATGGCGCAGGCCCAGGCCCTCTTTCTGGCTACTGGCTGTCGATTATATCCTACCTGTTTTGACGTTCATTCATTACTGCTCAACTTCTATTTATTTCTGCCTTTTCCCAATCATTCAGTTATTTACATACCAAACTCCAACTCCGCCCTAAAGTGTGTTTGAAAATTCATTCCTGCAATCTGCATTCCCCACAAACTGTGACGCACATCTTGCAGAAAGCAATGTTCAAACACGCTATAACACTCATCCACTCATCCTTTCAGGCTGCCATCCTTCACCCTAACAGTATTCAGGATTTCCGCACGACAATGGCATAAAGGTATTGAACCTGCGCCACCTCCCTCACAGCGTTCAGGATTTCCGCCACAAAACAGAAAGCGCCGAGCCGCAGGCGGCGGGTGTCCGCAAAGGGAGGCGGAGGAAAGCGCCGGGCCGCAAGGCGGCGGGTATCCGTGGGAGGGGCGGAGGAAAGCGCCAGGCCACAGGCGGCAGGTGTCCGCAAAGGGCGTCTGCGATGCGGTGAGAAACTCTTAACGCGCCGAAGGCCCGGCGGACGGGGCAGACGCAGGACTGCAAGTCCGGAGTCTGAGGCGCACTGAGTCGGGAATGCATCAGGCATTCCTGACGAATTGCGCCGGTACCCGTCCGCCGGGCCTTCGGCACGTTTAGAGTTTCCACCGCATCGCAGCCGTCCTTTGCGGACACCTGCCGCCTGCGGCCTGGCGCTTTCCTCCGCCTCTCCCACGGATACCCGCCGCCTGCCACCCGGCGCTTTCCTCCGCCTCCCCAGCGGACACCCGCCGCCTGCGGCTCGGCGCTTTCGTCCGCCCTCACCCGCGGAAATCCCTCACGCCTCCCCCACAGCCTCTCCCTGCCGCACGATGGTCTCGATGCCGCGGCGGGAGCGCTCCAGAAGTTCCCGGCGGGGAGAGACTCTTCCTTTCCGGGTCATAAGAAGGATCGTGGAGCCGCCGAAAGCAAACGCGCCTTTCTCCTGGCCGCGCCGCACAGCTCCCTGCCAGCGGTGATTCTCGATCTTCCCCACCAGCAGCGCCCCCACTTCCATCTGCAGGACCACACCGAAGTTTTCCGAGCGCAGCAGAGAATACTCCCTGGTGTTTTCCTTATAGATGGGAAACACATCGTTGGCCACCGGATTTACGGTATGGTAGACGCCGGGAATCCGTACATGATGCGACTCGACGCCGTTATCGATATAAATATAGCGGTGGTAATCCTCCACGCTCAGCCGGAACATCCACAGATATCCGCCGGCGTACTCCTGCGCCAGCTTCCGGTTCCGCAGCAGCCGCTGCATGGTATACCGGGTATGTTTGATCTGAAAGACGGAATGTTCATCTATGGGCCAGACGCTGACCTTGCCGTCGCAGGGCGCTACAAAGGCCTGCGGTCTTCGCTCTACAGGGCGCGCGCCCGGACGTATTTTTCTCTGAAAAAAAGCATTGTAGGAGCAAAATGGCCCCTGCTCGTAGTCGGACATGTCGATGCCGGCGGTCCGCACAAACCGACGGACCAGCAGGCTGGAAAGCCGCGACGACAATAGCTTTCCTCCCAGCTTCGACACTGCCGGCGAAATCAGCGGGCGCAGCAAAAGCCGGCCGGCCATATGATTGTACAGCCACTCCAGCAGCCGGTCCTGGGCGGAATCCTGCCGGATGATAGTTCCTTTTCTATCCGCAATCTGATACATACTCTTCCTCCGTTCTGCCACGCTCTAAACTGCTGCATACGAATGGATCAGCCGCCACCAGCTCTGCCATGCAAACAGGATCACCACCACCGCGGCGGCAATCACCGCCACCAGCAGGATCAGTTCCTTTGTGGACGGCTTACGCAGTTTGAAATCCGTGATAAACAGACAGCCCACCGCCGCCACAAGAAGATGCAGCAGCACCAGGAACGCCAGGCGGCTGTGCAGCAGCGGAGACACTACAAACAATAGCGGAAGGGCGATGGCCATGGATGTGATCGGCAATCCCTGGTAATATTTTCTCGCTTCGTCCGTTTCGCTCTGACGTTTTTCCTCCATCACGTTGAAGTATGCCAGACGGATCAGCCCGGCCAGTCCATAAAACACCAGCAGAATCATACTGCCGATATGACGCATGCCCAGCTGGAAACAAATGATAATCGGAAATACACCGAAGCAGACCACGTCGCACAGGGAATCGATCTGTATCCCAAAGCACTTTTCCTCCTCCGTGCGGTCCTTCTTTGTCCGGGCGATCTTACCGTCAAACATATCGCACAGACCGGAAAACGCCAGGAAAAAAATCGCCCAGCGGATATGGCCAGTGGTGGCGCAGAAAATCCCCGACACCGCGGACGCGAAGCTGATATAAGTCAAAACCACCGTGTAATCATAAAATCCAATCATCTTCAAACCTCCTCATTTGTTAAGCTGGCGGATCGTTCCTTAATCCGTACTTTCCTCCCCGCCCGCCGGATATACGTTTTGGCGGACCGTATAGTAAAGCTGCGTTACCACCGTAAAAAGCGCGCTGATCAGCAGCTGGCTGTAATACCCCAATCCCCGGGACAGCACCATCGCCGGAAGCAGCACTCCCTGAAAGACCGGCGCGAAGATGGTCAGAAACAGCGTCTCGCTGATCCCCATTCCGCCGGGCAGCGGCAGCATATCCACAGACACGGAGATCACCGCCTGCAGCAGAATCACATCCACTGCCCCGGTTCCCTGCAGCCGGAACGCCAGATAGACAAACCAGGTAACGGAAAACAGGGCGATTCTCTGGACGAAGGTAATCAGGATCACATGAACCAGCACCCGCCGGTGCTCCTTCAGATACGCGGCCGTTTCCCGGTAAACCTGCATAGATTCCCGAAGCTTTTGTCTGCGCGCTTCCTTCCGTTTCATCAGGTGCATCCGCTCCAGCAGCGTCATGCCCCAGAGGATAATCTCCTCCGCCATTACCGGATGGAACACCAGAAGCGTCATAAACGACACACAGAATACATTCAGCGCCAGTCCCAGATAGTAGACCGGAAGGATTCCCTCCAGATATCTGTGGAGAAATCCTCTGCCGAACACCAGGATCCCCAGGCCGACGACCACCAGCACCAGCTTGTAGGTGATCGTCACCACCATCAGGATGACGGTGGACACGGGAATCGGTATTTTTTCTTTTTTCATGTAATAAATCTGCATCGGCTGTCCGCCGCTGGCGGAGGGAGTGATGCAGCTGAAGAAAAATCCCACCGACGAAAACAGAAAACAGATCCTCTTTTTCAGCCGGATGCCAAAGGAGCGCATCATGTACCAGATAATGATTGACTCGCCCCAGATAAAAAAGACCACCAGGCAGACGCCCGGAAACAGCCAGCGGATCTGGGAATTTCTGATGGCCTCCATCATGGCTCCCAGGTCTTCCCCGTGAAACACCCCGTACAGTGTCAGGCCAAACACCGCCAGCAGAAATATGATATTAAACAGCGCTTTCTTCTTCGTCTGCATGAAGTACCCCCTTCTTCTGCCGGCACATCCATCCAAAGCTCCGAAAGATCCATCCGTTGACAGCGTCCAGCGCCCGGCCGTAGACGCGATACACCGCCGGCCGTTTCCCGACCCTCAGGCAAAGCTCCGCCAGAAGGATGCCGCCTGCAACATCCACGATCACATGCTGTTTTGTGGTCAGCGTGGACACGCACACCAGCAGGGCCATTCCAAGAGAACATCTCCGGTACCAGCGGGGGATATCCTCTCTGCCGCGGATGCCGATATAGCAGAACCAGCTTACCAGGCAGTGGATTGACGGAAAGAGATTGTCCGCCGCGTCCACCGCGTACACCCACAGCATCACCTGGTTCCAGAACCCGTCCGGCGCAAGGTCCGGCCGCACGTTTGTGGTTGGAAACGCCAGATAAAAAATCAGGCAGACGACTCTCGACAGAAAATCTCCTGCGAAAAACCGGCAGACCGCCTCCTTGTCCTGGCGGGCGATCAGAATATAATTGACGATCCAGAACAGGTAACAGCCAAGGTAGACGGCTGCCGACGGCGCAAAAAACGGGATCAGCCGGTCAACCGCCGTCTCAATATTGTGATGCGTCCATCCGCCGGCGATCATACGGGAGCCGGCATATATCAATGTGTTGAATACAAACGCGAAGATTACCGCGAAGTAACTGTAAGCGGGCATCAAAGCCTGAAAAAATTTCTTTGTCCTGTCCATCATTCACCCTCTCAGAACACAAAACCCCTGTCATACCGACCAGTGTCTGTGTATTTTGACATGGTCAGTATAGCAGGGGGGTCTTTCTGTTACAATACTTTGCGGTGTTTCTTCAGAAAACATTAAGAGCCGCTCAAAATTTACCTGTGGTTTATTATTTTTTTCTTACGATTCTTTGAATTTTTTCATACACCTTTGCAATATCTTTACCGAAAATCAGGCCAGCGTGTGTTTAAAAATCGCCTCATGAAATTTCTATGTCTCATATTTTTCCAGGTACTCCTCCAGGCATAAATCCTCCTCGTACATAATCTTTGCCGCCTCGGTTCCCACATAGCGGTAATGCCAGGGTTCGTAGATGATTCCCGTCAGGTGGCTTTTATCTGACGGGTAACGGAGAACGAACCCGTACTTCCAGCTGTTTTCCATCAGCCACTGCTGCACCGGCGTGTCCTCCTGCTCCGTTTCCAGCTCCATGTAGGCGCTGTCCACAATATCCAGCGCCAGGCCAAGCTCATGCTCGCTGGTGCCGGGAAGGGCCACGGTTTTCGCCGCCTCCGCGGCCGCCTCATCCACCGGAGTTCCGGCCAGGATCAGCCGGTACTTTTTGTTGGCGAGCAGCGCCTCCTGCTTCTCCCTGGAACGCCAGGAGGAGCAGATGACCGGATCCAACCCTGCACCGTGGCAGTCGTCCATCATCTGCTGCAGCATGGGGTAGCATCTGACGTCGACGGCCTGGTCATTGCTCAGATACTCCAGCTCCACCTGGTAGTCGTTGGGAATCGCGTTCCATGGATTGACCAGGATCAGGTTCCACTGGTCAGAACAGGAACGTATATGTGAAATCCCCTCGTCGCCTGAGCCTCCCGTTTGCTCCCCTTCCCGGACTCCGGCATTTTCTGTACCCGCTATCGCCCCTGTTTCTTTTTCTCCAGCGGCTGCCGCCATTGTCTCCCTGGCGCCCATTGCATCTTCCGTATCTGAGGCTTTTCCCTCTTCCTCCTGCGTCTGCGTCCAGAACTGTACGTCCTGGCCCTGTTCCCTGATACGCATAAACATTTCCACCCCTATCAAAAGAAGCAAAACCGCCAGAAAAATCAGGACGGTCGTTCTCAGATACCAAACTTCCCTTCTTCTCTGCTCTTTCAGCCTCCGCCGCGCCGCTTCCTTTCGCCTGCGCTTTGCTGCCTGTTCTTTGCTGTCCGGCATAACTTTCACCTCGTCATTTCTTTGTTACTTACGTTATGCCCATATTTTATCCGGTTTTTTCTTACAAACAGCAATTTCCCGGCATCCAAACGCCATCATTTTTCTAAAAAAACATATTCATGGCATAAAGGTATGAGTCCGCCAGCGTCTGAAAAGCAATCGACAATTCCTCTCCCTGACTGTCCTTAAAATACATCCGGCCGTTCAGCATTGTATCAATGCCGTTTTCATCTACGTTCTCAAATTCCGCTCCCTGGAACTCCAGCTCATAATACTCCTGGCAGAATCTGCCCGCCTGCTCCATCATCTGGTTCAGAAATCCCTGGCCCTCCTCATACAGCCGCGGCCATTCCTCCTCAAATTCCTGAATTCTCTTCTCCAGCGGCTCTTCCTCTCTTTGCAGCGCAAAGCTTACCATTTTTCCGCTGGTATCGTCGATGATCAGATTCAGGTATTCCCCCTGCTCCCCGACAAGAGTACAGTTCCACAGAACCGCTGCCGTATTGCCGCGGCTGTTCTGCCCCTGGGCCGCCCAGGGACCTTCGCTTATATCTTCGCTCTGCGCGCCGTCCGAAGCTTCCTCCTCATCATATGCGTTCTTCGCCGCATTTGCCGCTTCTTTTCCGTCTTCGTATATGGTAACTTCCGGGTCTTTGTAAAAATGGCCGGAGGTTTGCCCATTGCCGGTATACGTCTGTGCGTCACTGAAAGAATCGTCATATCCCTGCGCGTCCCAAAAAGACTGACTGTAGGAAATGGCGATGAACGGTCTTGCATCCAGTGAAGAAAACGAACCTTCCTCCAGAAGGCCCGCGTTTTTCATGCTCTCCACCGCTTTCTGCGCCAGTTCCTCCAGCTCCGCGTATTCCCGCACCACGCCATATTCCAGATCGTAGCTGTTGTATCCGTTTCCCACCAGACGCAGAACGTTTGAAATCTCCTCCATGGACTCCACCTGGATGCTCTCGGTGGCAAACTGCGCAGTCTCTGTCTCCAGCTGCCGGTCCATCACCACCGTCACTGCCTCCGGCGCGAAAAAGCCGGCAGCCAGCACACCGGCGGTGAGCATGGTAGAAACGATCACTCTTCCTGCCTTCACAGACGTCCTCCCTTCAGTTCCGCAGTCACCTTTGTTCCCTGTCCTTCCTGGCTGTCAAAGCTCAGGGTCCCTCTGTGCAGCTGGGCGATCTTGGCGCAGAGGGTCAGTCCAAGACCCGCGCCTCCCTGCTGTCTGGAGCGGGACTTATCCACCCGGTAAAATGCTTCCGTCAGCCGCTCCAGCGACTCTTTGGGGATCCCCGGCCCGTCGTCCGCAACCGTAAGCCGGCAGCCTTCGCCGGTGAGCTCCACCGTCACCAGGATCGTTCCTCCGCCGGCAAGGGCCTTTCTGGCGTTGTCCAGAAGATTCATCAGAAGGGAGCGGAACAGGTCCGGCTCCAGCATACATCTGCCCTTCTCCCAGCGGCACTCCAGAGCGATTCCCTGGGCCCGGTATCCAGGCTCCAGGTGCTCCGTCATATCCTGGGCGATCCGCCCCGGACTGTGCTCCGACAGCGCGAGCTCCTGCCGGTCCGCCACATAAATATCCAGAAGCTTCAGCGACAGACGCTCCAGTCGTTTTCCCTCGGAAAAAATATAGTTGGCCGCGTCCCGCCGTTCCTCCTCGGTCATGTCCTGGCTGCGGAGAAGATCCGCGTAGCCGATCACCGCCGTCATGGGCGTCTTCAGCTCATGGGTAAAGCTGCTGACAAACCGCTCCTGCCGTTCCACCGATTCCTTCAGCTCCAGAATGTTCTGCTCCACCTGACCGGCCATGCGGTCGAAATCCTCCGACAGCCTTCCGATCTCATCGCCGGAACGGACGCCGGAGCGGAAGCTGAAATTGCCTTCCGCGATCTCCCGCGCGCCCCTGGACAGCCGGGACAGGGAGCGGGTCAGGACCAGCGCCATGGTATAGGCCAGCGCCGCGCAGAGTACGGTCATTCCAAGGAACACCCGCCGGTACGCCGCCTGCTGCTGGGCACGGGTCTGATAGAGCATGGTGATATTGTGTGCCATATCCAGGTACAGAGTCTGGTCCCCGGCCAGAAACGCCCCGGAAAGCTGCAGGTAACGCTGGCCCTCGCCGTCCGCGAAGCAGGTGACCACGCAGCGCTGCGGGTCCGCCTCTTCCCGGGAATCGCCAAAATATACCGCAGCGTTTCCGCTGCTGTACAGTTCTTCCTCCTGAGACCATAGACGAATGGCCGCCCAGGACTCTCCCTGGGCGGAAATCTGCTCGAACAGGTTCTGGATTTCTTCCGTGCTGGACCAGGTCTGCAGCTCTCCCGTCATCTGTAGCGTATACAGCAGCATCCGGTAAGAGTTTTTTGCAGCCTCCCGCTCCCGCTCCAATCCACTGCGGAAGGAGATGACAATCAGCGCGCTGCTTCCGATACCAAACAGCACCGCCATCAGACACACCATGCAGAATGTGATTTTCAGACGAAATTTCATTCATGAACCTCCAGACGGTAGCCGACCTTGTTGACCGCCTGCAGTTCATGGGTCCAGCCGGTCTTTTTCCGCAGTCTCTGCACATGCAGGTCCACGGTTTTGCTCCCATACTCAAACTCGCCGCCCCACACCCGCTCGTAGATCGTCTCCCGGTAGAGCGCTGTGTTGGGGTTGCGCACAAACAACAGCAGAAGCTCGTATTCCTTCCTGGTCAGCGAAATGTCCTCCCCGTCTCTCTGCACCCGCATGGAGCGCGGGTCGATGCGAAGGCCGCACACCTCCATGACTTCCTCCGTCTTTTTGTACCGGCGCAGCACCACGTCCACCCGTGCCAGCAGTTCGATGACCTCGAAGGGTTTTACGATATAATCCTCCGCGCCCATACGCAGGCCGCGCACCCTGTCGCTGACGGAGTTTTTCGCAGTGATGAAAATAACCGGTATCTCCAGAGGACGGATGTAATCCATCAGCTCAAAGCCGTCGATCTTGGGCAGCATCACATCCAGAAGGATCAGGTCGTACCCGCCCTGTCCGATCTTTTCCGCCGCTTCCTCCCCGTCGTAGGCGCAGTCGCAGGAATATCCCGCCTTGCGCAGGCTCAGATTCATCAGACTGGAGATCGGCGCCTCGTCTTCCACGATCAGTATCCTTATCACTCCAAACTCCCCTTTCTCTTATTGCCGCGTTTTACCGCCGCAGCAATAATATGTCATAGTAACAGTTCCGCCTGCCAGTATTCCGCAAGGTACTTTCACGCAGGATGCGGGAAAATCCCGAGGCCTGCAGCGCGAAACTGCATGAAATGCAGTCTCTGTGCATCGCAAAGCGTGTAATCGTTCAGCAAAGCGGAACCGTTACACTATTTTACATCTTTCCGGCATCAAAACGGCATCTTACTTTTCCCGTTTCCTTTTTACTCACTGCAAGGCTCAGAAAGATTCCATCAAGCAGTCCGTAACTATTCCGTCCTCTTAATAGTTACGGCATCCGTTCATTGAAAATCGCCGCGCAATGGGCCGGATGCCCGCATACGCTGCATTTTCATATGGTCTGCGCGGCTGCCGCCTACAGCAGCGCCATAGCCACGGTTCCCACAGTCAGAAGCGCCAGTCCCGCCAGGGCTTTTCTGCTCAGCCGTTCGCCAAACACCACATAAGAAAACGCCACCGTGACCAGCACACTCAGCTTGTCCACCGGGGCCACCACGCTGGCCGGCCCCTCCTGCAGCGCCCGGTAATAGCAAAGCCAGGACGCCCCCGTGGCGATTCCGGAAAGACAGATAAACGCCAGCTCCTTCCGGTCGATGCTGCGCACCTCCCGCTGCTTTCCCGACACAAACACCATTACCCAGGCCATAACCAGCACCACACAGGTACGGATCGCCGTTCCCAGATTGGATTCCACGCCGGAAATACCTATCTTTCCCAGAATCGCCGTCAGGCTGGCGAAAAAGGCGGACCCCACTGCGTACAGCATCCATCCGCCCCGCCCGGAGGTTTTCGTCTCCTTCACATCCTTTTTCTCAATCATCAGAAGGATTCCAATGGCGATGACCAGCACCGCGGCGGCCTTCGGCAGGCTGATCCCCTCCTGGAGAAAGATCAAAGCCAGCAGGATCGTCAGCACTGTGCTGGACTTGTCAATGGGGACAACCTTATTGATGTCTCCCAGCTGCAGCGCCCGGAAATAACAAAGCCAGGACGCCCCCGTGGCCGCGCCGGAGAGAATCAGAAACGCCAGCGTCTTTCCGTCAAGGGACGAAACCTGCCCCGCCGAGCCGACGATTCCCACAATCACCCAGGAAAACACCAGGACCACCACCGTCCGCACCGCCGTCGCCACCGTGGAATCCGTCTTTTGGATTCCGCATTTCGCAAGGATTGAAGTGAGGCCCGCGAAAAGCGCGGAGCCTGCCGCATATAAAAGCCACATTGCTATTCCTTCTTTCTTCTTTGGATTTTTCTTTGTTGGGAGGATTCCAAACCAATATCAAATGCGAATTTATGCGTTGATAACAAAATCATAAATCTCGTTCACAATGCTTTCTTTATCTTTATCCGATGTAATACGAACTTCATTTAATATATTCGAAAAGTCCTTTTCTCTCCACCACCTACGCATTTCTTCCTCACCAAAATCACCACAGTTCGGCTTTGTTTGATGCCGCTTCAAGGTTTCCTCAAATGGCAAATCAAAATAGTAAGCATATACTTCTGTATTATATAATTGAACTGCCAATTGAAATAATGATCTATACCAGTCTGCATACATAATTCCTTCTAAAATAACTACTTCACTATGTTTATTTCCATATGACAGAAGCTCTTTCATGAGTGGTAAGGCTAATGTGTTTTCCCCATCTTTAACGTTCAACATTTCTCTTCTGATCATATCTTGTGAGATAAGCATTGTATTTCTGCCAAATCTCTTTTGCAATTCTTTTGCAGTAGTAGTTTTTCCACTGCCTGAATTCCCTCTAAGTATAATCAATTTTTTCATTCTCTTACTCCACCGAATTTGACTCTTTGAATGCTTATATTATAGCACTTATATATAAATTTTCCTATTACTTACCTCATTTGTACGACCAGAACATCCGCTTCTTCAGAGACATACCAACACCCCACATTCCACATAGCAAAAATATCTATACAAATCCTGCATATTTTTTTAGTCTTGTTTACTCATAGTACAAACCCCTCCTCTTTTCTACGAAAAATTTTCTAGAGTGTGTTTGAAAACATAGAAGCCACCGAAGAAAACCTATGGAGCCTTCTGTACGCGACCGGATATCTCACAGCCAGCCAGTCTGCCGGCCAGATATCCCCCGATGGGACCGTACTCCTGCGGATTCCCAACGAAGAGATCCGCTCCCTCTTCCAGAGGTCAATTGTGGAACGGCTGAAACAATCGCTCCAGACTCTGGACCGTTCCGGATTCTTTCAGACAATGTGGGACGGCAAAACAGAAACGGCATCCACTTTTATCTCGGACCTGCTTTTTGAATCCATCCGTTATTACGACTACAGCGAAAGCTACTATCACGCATTTCTCGCCGGACTTTTTGCAGGAGGCGGATACATCGTAGAATCCAATTTTGAGTACGGAAACGGCCGCCCGGACCTCCCCTACGGCATAGCCTTCTCCGGCAAAGACTGCCTGGTCATGGCAGATAACCCTTCCCTATGACCACCCTTACACCACCTCCTGACCGGAGCCGCCACACCCATCAAACTGTCCGAAATCTCATTCCTTTGAGTGTTCAATCACATGGACTGTTTCACAATCCGTAACGATTCGGCCAGCTGAATCGTTACGGCATACACCTCCCGCCGCCACCCCACGCGCCTGGGTAAACCAGAAATCGGCCCCCGCCAGGGGATGTGCGGCTGCGGCGGGCATCTGTGGGGGCGGCTGGAGGATCTTAACGGACAAAAGGCGTTCTGACCGGGGCAGTCTTCGGACCACCCGTCCGAAGACTGAGGCGCACTGAGACGTGAATGCATCAGGCATTCCTGTCGAATTGCGCCGGTCCCCGGTCAGAACACCTTTTGGCCGTTTAGATCCTCCCCGCCCCCACAGCCGCCCGCCGCAGCCGCACATCCCCTGGCGGGGGCCGGTTTCGTCCGCCTACACCCCGCGTCCCCACCCCCAAAAGCTCAGCACCAGCGCTCCGATCACCCCTCCAAAGGCGAGAGACACACTCATCTCCCCTGTCACCGCCGCCAGTTCCAGCAGCGGCTGCAGGATCCGCAGCGCAAAAAACGTCCCCGCCACCATGGAAAAGCACACAAACGTCCGCAGTCCGTTAAACGGCAGACAACTTCTGATCACCGCCGCCATGGAAAATAAAATCAACAGCAGATACATCACTGTCTGCCGCTCCCCCAAAGCCAGCGGCGACCATAGAGAAAGTACCACGATCACCGCCGTAACGGCAGCGCCGAAAGGAGCCGCATGAGCCAGCGCCGTCGGCAGAAATTTGCCCCGGATCCTTCGGGTATCCGCCTCCAGGATCGTAAAGAACGACGGATAAGCTTCGATACAGGCGTCGATCAAAGTGATCTGAATCGGCAGAAACGGAAACGGCTGATTGGCGATCAGACAGAACACCGACACGAGAAGCGAATAAATGGTTTTGATAAAAAACACCTGGGCCGTCCGCGTCACATGATGCACGGCCTTTCTGCCCTCCATGACCACCTGCGGCAAGCTGGAGAAATCGGAATCCAGCAGCACCACCTGGGCGATCTGCCGGCTGGCGTCACTGCCGTCCGCCACAGCGATGGAACAGTCCGCCTCCCTCAGCGCCAGCAGGTCGTTCACCCCGTCGCCGGTCATGGCCACCTGCCTTCCCTGCCGTTTCAGAGCCTGTACAAGTTTCTGCTTCTGCCTGGGCGTCACCCTGGCAAACACTGCGTATTTTTCACATATTGCATCATAATCCGGATGCTCTCCAAGGGCGGACAGATCCACCGCGTCCCTCCATCGCTCCAGGCCTGCCCGCTTTGCGATTGCAGACACTGTCTTTATATGATCGCCGGAGATGACTTTCACATCCACACCTTCCTTACGGAAAAACGCCAGCGTATCCTTGGTGCCAGGCCGGATCACATCCTCCAGGACCACGCCGTACCAGGGAACGATTCCTTTCGGCAGACGCTGTTCATCATCCCACCGCTGACCGTAAAATCCCACCATAACGACACGCCGTCCCTTTTCCAGCTCACGCTCCAGTTCAGGCGGTATCTGACGAAAGACCGCGCCGTTTTTGTCCGCCGCCTGGGCCATATCTTGCGCCGCTTCTTTTTCCCATCCGCCTGCCAGCCTCTCCGGCGCGCCCACAAAAACCGTTCCTCTCCCTTCAAAGCTTACGCTGCCCCATTTTCTTTTTGACGAAAACGGGATCATTCGCACCGGGCGAAATTCCTCCCTGGAGTGTGTTTGAATATTGCTTTCCGCAGAATGCGTTTTCAAACATGCTCCAGGAGGAAACGCCTCTTTCATAGCCTGAAAGGTCGCATTGTTGTCCTGACATGCCGCCATGTACGCGCAGACCAGACGCCAGGCTTCTCCCTGAAATACTTTTTCCTGTGGTGTCTTACCCTGCTCTGCTTTGCCTCGCTCTGCTTTTCCCTGCTCCGCTTTGCCTCGCCCTGCTTCTCCCGGCGCCTCCTTTCCCTGAGTTTCCTCTGACAGCGGAAGCACCTGACATACCTTCAAGGTTCCGCTGGTGATGGTCCCCGTCTTGTCGAGACAAAGAGTATCCACATGGGCCAAAGTTTCCAGCGAATAGATATTCTGCACCAGAATCTTCCTCTTTGCCAGACGGATCACACCTGCCGCCAGGGAAACGGAGATCAGCAGCACAAGGCCTTTGGGCAGCATCCCGAGAAGCGCCGCGGCCGAGGACACCACCGCCGTCTCCACAGAGGAGCGCCGCAGAAAAAATGCCTCCAGAAACAGAAGGACGCCCAGAGGGACAATGAGAAAGCTGGTGAAATTTGTCACCCGCCGCATGGAGTCCAGCAGCTCCGACTGCACCTTTTTCTCTTTTTTCACCTCCTGGACCAGCCGCGCCGCATAATTCTCACCGCCCACATGGGTCACCTTCGCCCAGGCTTTTCCGGAGACGACAAAGCTTCCCGAATACAGTCTGCTTCCCCGCTCCCGCACCATCGCGTCGCTCTCACCGGTGAGCAGCGATTCATTGACCTCCAGCGAGCCCTCCACGATGACCGCGTCGCTGCACACCTGTCTTCCGCTCTCCAGCACCAGCAGATCCCCGCGGACCACCTCCTCCAGCTGCAGGGAGACATCCTTTCCGTCCCTGCGGACCCGGACCGTGGGGCGGTTCAGAATCGACAGCTCATCCACCAGCTTTTTCGCCTGAAACTCCTGCGCAATGCCTATGACCAGATTCAGCAGGATGATCGCCAGAAACAGCATATTGGAATACGCGCCCACCGCAAACAGGAGCGCCGCAATAACAAAATTCAATACATTAAACAGCGTACAGACATTTTCCTTTACAATACACCCCTTGCTTTTCGTGATCTTTGCCGGACCGCTTCCGCCTTCGCCCTGCGCCCGAAGCTTTTCCACCTGCCGGGTCGTCAGGCCTGTCAGAGATTCTTTCATCGTCATATCCCTCCCGTACTTTTCCTATTCATTGATAATACCGGGAGGGGATAAATATTCCTGTGAAATTTCTTAGATAATTTATAAACACCAGAAGGAAAGGGCTATTTTGTCCGAGACAGATCTGCTCCCCTGGCCTTCCTTCTTCTCTCCCGCGCACTCTCCATCCGGAAAGAAACGTACCTTTCGTTCCGCCTCCAGCCGCAGCCGGATTCCCTTCCGGGAAAACAGGTTTTCTCCAATCTGCATCACCATCTTCTCCCGGTTGACGCGGAACTGGGCAATGGGAAATTCCCTGTAAAAGCTCCCGCTCTGTGTGAGCACCTGCACCGAGCAGGACGACCGTCCGTTCGACACATGCACCGCCGGAATCACCGCAAGACTCTCCCCCGCACTTTGACACCGGAAATACCATCCGTAAAAATACTCACTCATCTCCGATGCCCTCCTGTGCCGGCCCATCCAGCAGCACGCCCCGGTAATCGAACCGGGAACCGTGACAGGGGCAGTCCCAGGACCGTTCCTCCTGGTTCCACGCCAGCTGACAGCCAAGATGAGGACAGACAATATCCACCTGAAACAAAGTCCCTTCCTCATCTTTGTATACGCCCGCCTTTCCTTCCGGCGTATCCACCACCGCGCCGCGGCCGCGGGCAATGGCCGCAGCCGTTTTATCCGGTATATGAAAGAACCGTCTGGTCAGACCCTTCACCGCCTCCGCGCTGTCTCTGGCGATCTGATGCACTTCCTCCATGGAAAATCTGGACGGATCAAACACTTGCTGCCAGGGATTCTCCCTGCCGCAGATTTTATCCCGCAAAAGCATAGCCGCCGTCATCGCCGAGCTCATCCCCCACTTCTGAAATCCTGTGGCCACATACCAGTCCGGCCGGCTGGCCGCGTACGGTCCGATCAACGGCACACCGTCCGCCGTCATGCAGTCCTGCGCCGACCAGCGGGCCGCCACCCTGCTTTCGGGATAAAATTCCCTGGCCGCCTGCTCCAATTTCCTGTAACATCCGCCCTCCCGGTTTTCCCCGGTCCTGTGTCCCTGGCCTCCCAGCAGAAGATAAGGCCCATAAGAGCGGAAGGAAAGAGCGTCCTGCCCGCCGCCGATATACATCCCCCGGATCTCTGCCGCGTGTTCCAGGGCGAGCACATAGGAACGTTCCTGGTGCATACGCGTAAAATAAAGGCCCGGAACATCCACAAAGGGAAAATGCGCGGCAAAGACGATGGCGTTTGCCTTCACACTTCCCTTCGCGGTCCGGACCAGATGTTCTTCCACCTGCGTTACCTTCGACTGTTCATACACCGTCAGCTCCTCTGCCAGCGCTCCAAGAAACTTCAGCGGATGAAACTGCGCCTGTCCCGGAAAACGCACGGCTCCGGCACAGGAAAAGGGGAGTTCCGTCCGCGTCTCCAACGACGCGCCGACGCCAAGCTTCCCGGCCGCTTCCGTCTCTTTTCGCAGCGTTTCCGGATCTTCAGAATACACATAGGAGTCACACCCGGTCAGCTCACAGCTGATCTCCTTCTCCCGGACGATCCTTTTGTACTCCTCCACGGCAGCCTGATTGGCCTGCACATAGTTCCGCGCCGTCTCCTCCCCTTTTTTCTCAAGAAACGTATGACAGAACAACCCGTGCTGGGACGTGATTTTCGCGGTGGTGTTTTCCGTCTGTCCGCCTCCAATACGGGCCGCCTCCAGCACCACCGCATGTACCCCGGCCTGCTCCAGCTGCCAGGCGGTAAGGATCCCCGCCATACCCCCGCCTATGACCGCCACATCCGCTTCGAGGTATTCCGTCAGGACGGGACGCTTTTCTATATCACAGGTCTTACTCCAGATAGATTCCATTTCCTGCCTCCCATAACTGTTTTTTTGCAACAGTTCAGCCTGCCACTATCCCGCGAGGTGTTTTCTCACAGAATGTGCGAAAATCCCGAGCCTGCAACGCAAAACTGCATGAAATGCAGTTTCTGTGCATCGTGAAGCGTGTAATCGTTGAGCATCGCCGAACTGTTACTTTTTTATAGCATTTCCAGGCAGAAAAAATTTTATGTAAGATCCTGGCACCGTATAAGCATAGCGCCGCATTCCGCACATATCTCGTTCTATCGTACCGAATGTGTGAAACTCCCAAGACCTGCGGCGCTAGAGCGTGTTTGAAAATTGCTTTCTGCAAGATGTGCGTCACAGTTTGTGGGGAATTTGTTCCAAAATCAGGAGGCGTAGCGGGCTACGCTGACTGATTTCGGGGCAAATTCCACGCAAAGTGGGGCGTGCAGATTGCAGGAATGAATTTTCAAACACGCTCTAATCCATCACTCCGTCTCCGTATAATACTGCGCCTGGACATTCCAAAGCTGCGCGTATTTTCCCTGCTCCTTTGCAAGCAGCTGGGAATGGCTGCCCTGCTGGATCACCGATCCGTGGTCAAACACAAGGATCTCATCGCAGAATCTGCAGGAAGACAGGCGATGGGAGATGTAAACCGCGGTCCTGTCTGTGACGATCTCGTTGAACCGGCTGTAGATCTCCGCCTCCGCCACAGGGTCCAGGGCGGCCGTCGGCTCGTCGAGGATGATAAACGGCGCGTCCCGGTACAGCGCTCTGGCAATGGCGATCTTCTGTGCCTCTCCTCCTGAAACATTCACTCCGTCCTCGCCAAACTCCTGATAAAGCATCGTGTCCAGTCCCTTGGGCCAGGAAGCCAGCCGTTCCCCGAACCCGGCGTCCACAAGCGCCTTCTCCGCGCGCTCACGGTCATACACCGCTGCCCCTGCCACATTGCTGCCCAGCGGCTGGGAGAGCAGCTGAAAATCCTGAAAGACAACGGAAAAAAGCTTCCGGTAATCGTCGTAATCGTATTTGCGGATATCGATGCCATTGAGCAGGATCTCCCCCTCGGACGGGTCGTAAAGCCGGCACAGAAGCTTGATAAACGTGGTCTTCCCGCTGCCATTCTCCCCGACCACAGCGATCCGCGAACCAATCCTGAATTTCATGTTCACATGGCGCAGAGCATATCGTTCGCTGCCAGGATAGCAAAAGGATACGTCCCGAAACTCCACCGTATACTTTCTGTCCGCCCGCTTTTCCGTGGTCAGGCTGCCCTGGTACATGGCGTTTGGAATGTCAAGAAATTCAAAGGCCGTCCGCAGAAACGGCACATTGCTGCGCAGCGTGCCCACCGTCTCGATGACCAGCGAGATGTTCCGGGACAATGCCGAGACAGCGCCCACGTACTGAGTCACCGAACCGATGCCGAAGGCTCCTGCCCAGGCCTTCAGGCAGACAAACAGATACACTGCGCCGGTCAGCACAGACCCCAGCGCGCCGGCCGCCGCCTCCCACGCGCCCATAGGCCCCTTCGCCGCCCGGTGCATTTGGCCGCCTACGGAAAACGTATTGTCCGCCATATAATGTCTGGCGATGACCTGCTGGTTATACATACGGAAATCCGCACTGCGTCTCTGCTCTCCGAAAATAAAACTGAACGCGTGAAACACCCGGTTGCCAAACCGCGCCTGCTCCGCGTACCTGGACCAGTAGGCTGACGCATGGTTCCGAAAGAGCGGCGCAAGGACCGTAAGCAGCGCCAGAAATCCAAACAGCGCGCCCAAACACAGAGGGTGATTCAGAACCACAAACGCCCCTGCCGTCTGCGGAACCTTCGAATAAAACAGACTTGCCGTCAGAGCCACGGAACCGGCAATGCCGAACATGCCTTCCGTCATCTGTGAAAACTGCAGGTACAGCTGATGGATGCCCCAGTCCGCCCACCCTTCATTCTGACGGATCTGGGACAGCAGGTCATGGGTTCCGGCTTTGTCGATATCGGCAAAATCCATACTCCGCAGTTTATCCCCGTACAGCCGCTGCCTGCGGACCTGATATCTGTCCTGCAGCGCCGTCTGCCAGCGGAACGCCGCCTGCGTCAGAAGGTTCAGACCGGCTGTCAGAAAGATCAGCAGCAATGCCCATCTCCACAGCAGCTGCGGACGGCGCGGTCCGGCCAGCTCGTTGAGCAGCTGCGCGGACAGATAAATGGACGCATAGGGAGTGAGGGCCTGCAGGGCGGAATGAAGCGCCGTACACGGGTACAGGCCGGGACAGTAGCCGCGGATCTCCCGCCATGCCCGGACATGGACCGCTACTGTCTCTCTCAGGGTGATCGTCTCCTTTTTCTCTGTCATGTCAGTTCTCTCCTTCCTGATTTCCTTCCTGATCGTCCAATAAATCGTCAAATCCCTCGCGGTAGTATCGTGCCTGCACCTGAAACAGCTCCGCGTATCTGCCGCCCAGGGCCATCAGCTCCTGATGGGTGCCTTCCTCGGCGATCCTGCCGTCCTCCAGCAGCAGGATCCTGTCGCAGAAACGGGTGGAGGCCAGCCGGTGAGAGATAAATACCGAGGTCTTTCCCGCCGACATCTCGTTGTATTTCTGATAGATATCGTTTTCCGCCAGAGGGTCCAGCGCCGCGGTAGGCTCGTCCAGTGTAAGCACCGCGCCGTCCTTGTACAGCGCCCGCGCCAGCATCAGCCGCTGCATCTGGCCGCCGGAAAGCTGCACGCCGTCCAGATAGGCCTGCTTTCCCAGATGGGTATCATACTTTTGCGGCAAAACCTCCACCTGTTCTGTGAGTCCTGCTTTTTCGATACAATCCTTTACCTTTTCCATGTTGATTCCGTCCACCGCCTGCGCCACCCACTGGGCCACGGTGATATCCAGCTCGGAGCAGTCCTGGAACACGGAGGAAAAGAGTCTGTAATACTCCCGGCGGTTAAATTCGCGGATATCAGTGCCGTTCAGCAGCACCCGCCCCTTCGTAGGATCATAGAACCCACAGAGCAGAGACACCAATGTGGTCTTGCCCGCTCCGTTCAACCCTACCACCGCCAGCTTTTCTCCCGGACGGATGGTCAGATTCAAATTCCTGAAAATCTGTCTTTCTGTTCCCGGATAGACAAAAGCAACATTCTCCAGAGACAGCTCATAGGCTTCCGCTTCCGGCACAGGCTTTCCGCCCTCAAACAGGAACGGTTCCGGCAGGTTCAGATATTCCTGAATCACCGACAGATCCAGACACTCTTTGTGGAGCACACTGCACTCCTGCAGAAATCCGGTGACAAGCGCGGTAAATCCATTGAACGCGGAGATATACAGAAGAAATTCCGATGCGCCAAGACTCTGGTCCAGAACCAGGGAAATCAGGAAACCGTAGGCAATGGCATTTCTCGCCACGCCAAGAGCCACATCCGCCACACAGCTTCCAAAGTAAATACGCTCCCGCCGGTTGATAAAGGCATCGTAGGCCCGCAGCACTCCGGAATAAATACTGTCGATCCAGGATTCAAGGCCAAAAATACGGATATCCTTGGCAAGGGCCACAGACTCCGAGCGTTCCATCAGATAACGCAGCTTTTTTTCATAAGACTCCAGTTCCTCCCGATGGCGATACCCCCACTCATTGATCCGCTTTCCCACAAAAAAACCTGTCACTGTCGTTGCCAGCACCGCCAGGATCACTGCCATATTCAGAGAGGACAGAAGACCCAGGTAGATCACAATGGCACTTCCGTTCAGAAGCAGCCGGGTAAGCGTCTCCCAGACGTGCTCGCCGGCCGCGGAGTTTCTGTCCACGGCCCTCATAGATATTTCCTGCAGCTTCAGAACCTTCGGATCCCGGGTATTGGGAAACGAGGTCGTCGCGCTCTTTTCGTTGATATCATTGATGATCCCTGTACGCACATCAATCCTTCCATAAAGCGTCAGGCCATCCACATAAGCAAGCACTGCGTTCAATAAGATCAATGCGAGAGAAAAGCTCCCGATGCTTCCCAGCAGCTCCCCAAGAGGCGCGGCCCGCTCTACCTTATCCAACACTACAGGGGCGAGAAACAACTGCGTCAGGTTGATGCCCACACTGATCGCCGCATACGCCAGACACATTCCAAGGACACTTTTCCGGTAACGCAGCGCGGCCCGCACCATAAAACGGACACTCTGGAAGATCCCATACGCCGGTTTTCTGTTGTCATTCATTTTCTATCACTTTCCTTTCCAGCAGCTATCCTACCACAAAACTCCCCCGCAGGCGCCTTTCGGGGATGAACGGCGTCCTGCGGGGGACGAATTGCAGTCTTTCTTTTATACGGTGGGCAGCAGGATCTCTGTCGTAAACGCGCCGTCCTCAGAATTACGGCTGAGATATCCGTCCAGACGCTCCACAATGGCGTCAATGCGCACAAGTCCGAAGCCATGGCCGTCGCCTTTGGTGGTCGGAAACAGGCTGCCTGTCTTTGCCAGCTTCTTCCCCGCCGTAAAATTCGTAAAGGAAATGTACAGCTGCGTATTTTTCATATCCATATAAACACGGATCAGCCGCTGCTCCTTGGGCAGTTCCATGCTGGCCTCAATGGCATTGTCGAAGAGATTGCCGATGATGCAGCAAAGGTCCAGCTCCGAGAGATTCAGCTTCACGAGAATATGCGCGTCCGCCGTCACCGCAATGTCCCGGGCCCTTGCCAGAGAGATTTTTGAATTGAGAATAGCGTCTGTCATAGGATTTCCGGTTTTGACCACCGTGTCCACCGTAGCCAGATCTGTGTCCAGCTCGTCCAGATACCGGCAGACCGCCTCCCAGTCGCCGGCAGCGGCATACGCCTTCATGGTCTGGATATGATTGCGGTAATCGTGCCGCCAGCCGCGGATCTGCCGGTACATATTGTCCACCTCCGCGTAATGGGTTTCTATCAGTTCCCGCTGATAAGCGGCTATCTGTCTGTCGATCAGCTTTGCAAGTAATCCCACATTTTCTCCTTTCAAACACGCTCTAGCTGCGCCAATAATGGCAGATTTGGAAGTTTACTTCCAAACTTTCACCCCATTTGTATGATTGCCCGGTTGACTTTCTCATAGGCCCCGCGCGGCAGCGGAACCGTGGCGCCGTCTTCCAGGAAAATATCCGTCTTTGTCACTTTTCGGATGCAGGTAAGGTTCACCACAGCGGAACGTCCCACCTTGAAAAACCTCTCGTCCAGCAGCTTGGCCAGCTGGGACAGAGACATCTTTACCGTGAAGGCTTCCCTGGCATGAACCGTGATATAATTATGACACACATCCACATACCGGATCTGATACAGTGGGATCCGCACCGTCTCGCCGGACAGTTCCAGCGTCAGCACCCGCTCGTTTTTTCGCAGTCTGTCCTCTGCCCGGTCAAGCACCTGGAACAGTTTTTCTTTCCCGACCGGCTTCACAAGATAATGAAGCGCGGCAACCTCATACCCTTCCGAAATATAGTCGGAATAACCGGTAATGAAAATAATCTGCAGGGTTTCATTCTCCCTTCGCAGCGTCTTGGCCAGCGTTACCCCGTCCATCACGCCCATCTCTATGTCCAGCAGCAGAAGGTCAAACTCCTTGTGCTCCGCATAGCGGAACAAAAACGCCTCCGCCGACGCAAACAGCTCCACATGCACAGCCGCGCCGCACCGGCCTGCCCATTCGCGGACAAGCGCGGACACATACTGGGCGTCTGCCGGACTGTCGTCGCATATGGCCACCTGATAGTTCATCGATCACATACCTGTCCTTTCTTTTTCATATCGCATTGGCACATCGCAAACGAAATCCCCGGCGCCTCTGACCGGTTCTCTCATTTACAATGTACCAGTATATCACAGAACTTCTCACCCATCCAGATACCGAAGCGCATGTTTGAAAATTCAGCCGGCTGAATCGTTACACAAAACTTCTCTCCTGCTGGAAGACCCGGTAACCGTTCAGCGTTGCTGAGCGGTTACACACTTTAGTATTGTGATTCTGCGCTTATTTTTGATCTATTCCGGCAAACGCTAGTGACAAACCCTGCGTTCTATTGTAAAATTAACTGTAGAAAAAATTCAAAATACATGAGGACAAAATCGTGAATAAGTGGTTCTTATCTGCAGAGTTATTTTCTCTGATCATCATCTTTATACTGATGCTCAACTTTTATGAGCGTCGCTGGAAAGGATTCCCCCAGCGGAAACTCTATCAGCTCTGCCTTCTGACATCCGCCGGCTCCATTTTGCTGAACATTCTGTGCGTTTACATGATCCATCTGGCTTGGGACCTTCCCCTTTGGGTCAATCTGCTGTGCAACAGCGCTTATTTTCTCCTGATTGTGACCGTCTCCACCATCATCGCCTACTACCTGATGCGGCTGCTCTATGAGCACATATATCAGCAGCGCCAACAGCGGATCTTTACCGGCATCCTGCTGTTTTTGTACCTGCTTTTCTTCGCGTTGATCCTGTACAACCTGCGCAGCGGAGTTATCTTCTACTTTGACGAAGACCGGATCTACCGCCGCGGTCCGCTGATTAATCTCGGCTATGGGATCATGGGCGTCCAGCTGCTCATGCTGATCTATGTCAATGTACGCAACCGGAAAAGCATCAGTCCGGCCATGCGCCGTGTTATGCGGATATTGCCGCCCATTATCCTGCTACTGACCGCCTACCAGCTGGTCTATCCGGATGTTCTGTTCAACGGTGGCATTATCGTGGCCGCAAACATCATCCTGCTTGTAAACTTCCAGAGCCGGCGCGTCGAGCAGGACACCCTGACCTCCAGCGGCAACCGGAAAAGCTTTCATCAGGAACTTTCCCTGCGTCTTGGCGGACGCCAGCATTTTCAGGTAATCGTGATCGCCATTCACCAGTTCGCGAGCATCAATCACCGCTACGGGCACGAAAAAGGGGACCATCTGCTGTATGAGATTGCCATGTGGCTGGAAACTCTCCATCCTTCCGGCACCTCCTTCCGGGTAGGCAACGTGGAATTTACGCTTCTGGTCCCTTACACGGGAATGGTTTCCTCCGGAAAGCTTCTGGAAACCGTCTACCAGCGGTTTTCAAAGCCGTGGGACATGGGCGATTCCAGCGTTATCCTGGATACCTCCTTCGCGGAACTTATCTGCACCGACCAGGACTGGAACGCCACCGATATCATGGAATTTCTGAATTTCAGTCTCTCCCTTGCCAAAGAACGGAAAGACCGTATCGTCCGGTTCGATGAGTCTGTCTACCGGACCATGGAGCAGCGCAATCAGATCATCCATCAGATGCAGCAGTCGGTCCGTGAAAACCTGTTTCAGGTGTGGTATCAGCCAATCTATCACTGTGCCAGCGGAAAATTTCTTATGGCGGAAGCCCTGGTCCGGATGCAAGGGGCCGACGGAACGCTCGTCTCCCCCGCGATCTTCATCCCGCTGGCGGAGCAGCACGGACTGATCGCCGAGATCAGCAGCATTGTTCTGCAAAACGTCAGCCGTCTCCTGGCAGCCACGGCTCCGGAACAGCTGAACGTCGTCTCCGTCAATCTGTCCATGCAGCAGTTTATGTCCCCCAGCCTTATCGCCGAACTGCAGGCGCTGGTGGAGCAATACCACTTTGCACCTGAACGCATGAAGCTGGAGCTGACCGAGCGGGTCCTGTCTGAGGATCTTCCCCGGATGCACCGGATTATGGACGAACTGCAGCAGATAGGATTTGGCTTTTCCCTGGACGACTTCGGCACCGGCTATTCCAACCTTTCCGCGGTGCTGGATTGTTCGTTTTCCAGCATCAAAATGGACAAAAGCCTGATCCAGGAATATTCCGACAACAACCGCTTTACCTTCCTGGTCAACGCCATGATGGACCTTTTCCACCAGATGGGCTGCCAGGTGGTGGCGGAAGGTGTGGAGACCGAAGCACAGGCCCAGGCGCTGACCAGCCGCGGCGCCGACTGGATCCAGGGATTTTATTACGCCAGACCCATGCCGGAAACCGAGTTTCTGCAGTTTCTTCGGGAGCATAACGAGGGAACGATGAATTGATAGTATGCCGGTGACACACGTTCAGCCCCAAACGAAGCAGAGCGGATACCAAATATCCCTCTGCTCTGCCGGATGAAATACCGCCCGGGGCAGAAGATATGTGATACACAGATATGTAACAGTTCCGCATAGCTGAACTATTACACGCTTCGCAATGCACAGAAACCGCATTTCATGCGGTTTCGCGCCGCAGGCCTCGGGATTTTCGCACATTCTGTGCAAAAACACCTCGCGGGATAGTGGCAGGCTGAACTGTTACACAAATATCTTCTGCCCCGGGCGGTTTACTTGTAATTATTCAACCGGCTGAGCAGTTACGTTTACTTACTTTCTCCGCACGTTCCGCAGCGCTTACAGCTTCTGCAGCTTCGCGAACGAAGCGAACATTTTTTTCACACCGGCTTTCTCAAACTCCACCGTCACCTCATAATCCTTCCCGCCTTCCACGATGGACCGGACGATTCCGACGCCGAATTTCACATGGCGCACCGTGTCGCCTTCCTCATACTCCAGGCGGTCGGCTTTCTTGACGGTAAACTGGCGCGGCTTGAAATTTTCCATCTGATACAGATTTTTCATCGCTCCGTAAAGGCCTCCCTGCTGCCGCAGGTCCGGCTCGGCGTTGGGCCGGGACGCTTCATACTCTCTTCCCATATCCACCAGCTCCCGCGGAATCTCCCGCACGAAACGGGAAGTTTTATTGATCTGCGTCTCGCCGCGGATCATTCTCTGTCTGGCGCTGGTCATGGTCAGCTCTTTCATGGCTCGGGTGATCCCTACATAGCACAGCCGCCGTTCCTCCTCGATATCCCCCGGGTCGTCGCTGGTGATCGTCAGATAACTGGGGAAAATACCGTCTTCCATTCCGGCCATATAAACATAGGGAAACTCCAGTCCCTTGGCGCTGTGGAGGGTCATCAGCAGCACATAATCGCTGTTTTCATCCACCGTATCGATGTCGGACACCAAAGCCACCTCCTGGAGGAAGCCGCCAAGCGTGGGCTGCTCCGCCTCATCCTCATAGGTGACGATCTTTGAGATCAGCTCGTCGATGTTCTCCAGACGCGCCTGGGCTTCATCGGTCCCCTCGGCCTCCAGCTCCGCGCTGTATCCGGTTTCCTCGATGATCAGATTCAGAAGCTCCTGAACGCTCAGGTATTCGGACTTTGCCTTCAGCACATCGATCAGCGAAGTGAAGGAGCGGATCTTCGACGCTGCCCGCCCCATGGCCGGAATCAGCTCCGCCTCCAGCAGAGCGTCAAAAAAACTGATGTTATGAAAATCCGCCCACTCCTGCACCTTTCCCAGGCTGGCCGCTCCGATCCCCCGCTTGGGAATATTGATAATGCGCAGAACAGCCAGGTCGTCCTCGGCATTATCGATAACCTTCAGATAGCTGAGAAGGTCTTTGATCTCCTTTCTCGCGTAGAAGTTGATGCCCCCGACGATTTTATAAGGGATGTTCGCCATGAGGAATTTTTCCTCAAACAGACGGGACTGGGCGTTGGTGCGGTACAGCACCGCGTAATCCCGGTAGTTCCGTCCCCCAATGCGCACCTTTTTGGTGATCTCCCCCGCGATGTACTCCGCCTCCTCGAAGCCGGTCATAAACTGACGGTATCCCACCAGCGGCCCGTCCTCGCTGTCGGTCCACAGCCGCTTGTCCTTGCGCCCCTTGTTGTTGGCAATGACCTCGTTGGCCGCGGCCAGGATATTTCCGGTGGAACGATAGTTCTGTTCCAGCTTTACCACTTTCGCGTCAGGGAAAAATTTTTCAAAGCTTAAAATATTCTCGATGTTCGCTCCGCGGAATTTATAGATGGACTGGTCGTCGTCTCCCACCACGCACAGATTCCGGTATTTTGACGCCAGCAGGCTGATAAACTGAAACTGCACGGTGTTGGTGTCCTGGTACTCGTCCACCATCAGGTAGCGCAGGCGCTCCTGGTAGGATTCGAGGATCTCCGGACATTTTTCAAACAGCTCCACCACATTGACCAGCAGATCGTCAAAATCCATGGCGTTGTTGGCCTGAAGCTGCGCCTGGTATTCGTCGTAAGCGTCGGCGTATTTTTGAAGCTGCCAGTCGATGCCCGCATCCTTGCGGTACTGCTCCGGGGAAATCCTTTCGTTTTTCGCCGCCGAGATTGTTGCCAGAAGGGCCCGGTCTTTGTACCGCTTAGTGTCCAGATCCAGCTTCTTGATCACTGCCTTCATCAGGGTCCGGGAATCATCGGCGTCATAGATGGTGAAATTGTTGCCGTAGCCGATGCGGTCCGCGTAGCGGCGCAGGATCCGCACACAGCTGGAATGGAAGGTGCTGACCCAGACCTGCTCCGCCCCAAAGGAGACGATCCTGTCTACCCGCTCCCGCATCTCATTTGCGGCTTTGTTGGTAAAGGTGATCGCCATAATCTGATACGGCGGCACATGCTTTTCTTCTATTAAATATGCGATCCTGTGGGTCAGCACTCTGGTTTTTCCGGAACCGGCGCCGGCCAGGATCAGCAGCGGACCTTCTGTATGCTCCACCGCTTCCATCTGTCTTGGATTCATGCCTTCTGAAATACTCATAATTCTCTCCTGTCTGCTCGGATTTTCGTAACGATTCAGCCAGGTCTGCGCATTTACTGTGCAGACCATAGGAAAACGTAACGCATGCGGGCATCCGGCCCATCGCAAGGCGATTTTCAATGGCCGGATGCCGCAGCCGTTCAGCAATGCTGAACGGCTGCGGATTTTCTGATCGGTATCCTTTTATGTATACGGAACTTATGTTCCAGTATATAATATTTTCGCTCATGAAACAATACCAAAAGGAGAGAATCGTAACCGTTCGGTAACAGTTCAGCATTGCTGAACGATTACACGCTTCGCGCTGCACAAAAACTGCATTTCATGCAGTTTCGCGCTGCAGGCCTCGGGATTTTCGCGCCTTCTGCGCGAAAACACCTCGCGGAATAGTGACAGACTGAACTGTTACTCAAACACGCTTCAGAGTCCAACCGGAGGTGGTTTTCTGAAGCTCCGCCATATGGCGATACAGACCCTCCTGGCGTATCAGCTGTTCCGGACTTCCCTGCTGGGCGACCTTTCCGTTTTCCAGCACCACGATCTGGTCAGCCCCTGCGACCGTCCGCATACGATGGGCAATGATCAGTACGGTTTTGTTCCGCACCAGACGGGACAACGCCGCCTGTACCGCGCTCTCATTCTCCACATCGAGGCTTGCGGTGGCCTCGTCAAGCAGGATGACCGGTGCGTCCTTCAGCAGCGCGCGGGCAATGGAGATCCGCTGACGCTCTCCGCCGGACAACGTAGAACCGTTCTCTCCGATGACGGTCTGATAGCCGTCCGGCAGACGCCGGATAAATTCATCGCACTGAGCGGCTTTCGCGGCTTCCAGTACCTCCTGGTCGGTGGCGGTCCTGCGGCCAAGGCGGATATTTTCCATCACCGTGTCACGGAACAGGACCACGTCCTGAAAGACCATCGCGTAATGCTTCAGCAGCGTCTCCGGATCCACGCTGGAAATATCCGTACCTCCAAGGGTGATGGTTCCATCGGTTACGTCCCAGAATCTGGCCGCCAGCTTGCAGGCGGTGGATTTTCCCCCGCCGGACGGACCGATCAGCGCCGTCACCTGTCCTTGCTTTGCGGTAAAGCTCACATCGTCCAAAACCCCTTCTCCGTCGTGATAGGCGAATTTCACATGATCAAAGACAATATCATAATTCTCCGGCTGGAACTGCTCCGTTCCTTCCTGCACCGGCTGCTCCTGAATGGCCCGCATCCGCTCGATCTTCAGTTTCGCGCTGAAGGTCGCCGCAATGTTCTGCAGCACCATACCCAGCGGATCGTACAGACGGGCCGCCGCGAAAAGGAACCCAAGGAAAAACAGGAAGTCCAGTTCTCCCGCCAGCATCAGCGCGGAGCCTGCAAGCACAGTCGTGGCCAGGCCGATCTTCAGAAACGCCTGAGCGGTACAAACAAATACGCCTGTGACCAGTTCAGAGCGAATGGAACTGCGCTCCATCCCGGCAAGCGTTTCGTTGAGTTCCTGCAGATATAGTTCCTGCCGGCTGCAGGCTCTCAGATCCCGCACCGTCTCCAGTCCCTCCTGGATCTGCTCCGCCACCCGCCGCTTGGCAACTATGTTTTTTGTTCCAAACGCATCCTGCAGTTTTCTGGAACCGGCAGTTAAGAGTACGGCCACAGGAAGCACCCACAGAACCGCCAGCGCCATCCTCCAATCGCAGACAAACATACAGATTCCTATGACAACTGTGGAAAACACGGAAGCGATCAGCTGCGGAATATAATGGGAAAACATCTGGTCCAGCGCTGAGCAGTCGGCGATCATCGTGGAGGTCAGGTCACTCAAATCCCTGTTGCCGAAAAATGACAGAGGCAGACGGCGCAGCGTCTCCGCCAGGCTGATCCTGCGGTTTTCACTTTCCTTATAGGTCGCCAGATACAGGGACGCATACTGGAAGTAGTGAAGCACAAACAGCAGGACCAGCACAGCCAGCGCCCCGCCGGTATAGATCCAAAATCCCTCCATCGGGTCGTTTCCGTACTCCATCGCCTCCAGCAGGTGCGTCACCACTGCCATGATCACGCTGATGGGCGCCATCAGGCTGATATTGCACACAAAGCACCAGACCACCGCCTTTACCAGGTCCCTGGCCCCCTGTTCGCTGAGGGCAAAGATATGCTGCAGTTTCCGTGTCATGACACTGCCTCCTTTCCTACCTTCCACTGGGCGCTCTTCTGGTAATCCGCCCACATGTGGGCGTAGACGCCCTGTGTCTCCAGAAGCTCCCGGTGGGTTCCCTGCTCAGTGATCCTGCCCTCCTTCAGCACAAGAATCTGATCGGCATTCTGGATTGTAGACAGCCTGTGAGCGATCATCAGAACCGTCTTGCCGCGCACAAGGGTTTCAAACGCCTTCTGGATCTGATGTTCATTCTCCGGGTCTGCGAACGCGGTTGCCTCGTCAAGCACTACAACCGGAGCATCCTTTAAGATCGCCCGTGCCAGTGCAATGCGCTGACACTCTCCGCCGGACAGATAAACGCCTTTGGTCCCCACCACTGTATCCAGGCCGTCAGGAAGCTTCTCCAGAATATCCCCGCACTGAGCGGCCCTGGCCGCCTCCAGCACCTGTTCTCTTGTGGCCATTGGCCGCGCCGCACGGATATTTTCCAGCAGGCTCTGTTTGAACAGCCGCGTGTCCTGGAAAACAAAGGCCACCTGCCCCATCAACGTTTCACCGTCCATCTCCCTCACATCCACGCCGCCTACCGTCACGCTTCCCCTGTCAACATCCCAGAATCTTGGGATCAGGCTGGCCGCCGTGGTCTTTCCGCCGCCGGACGGACCAACCAAAGCCACCACGCTACCCGGCTGTACGGTAAAAGTCACATCCTGCAGCGCGGGCTGTGTCGCGCCGGGATAAGTAAACGTAACATGACGAAACTCCACCGGAACCCCTGGCCGGAAGTCCTTGTCCGCACACTCCCTTCCGTTCCCGTTTTCTTCCGTGGCCCTGCCCCGGGATCCTTCCGCCGGTTCCGGCAGCGGCTTCTCCGCCAGGATCTCATCCAGCCGCAGCATTGCCTCGTCTGCCTCCATGACCGCCTCGCTCATATACATTATGCGGTTGATCATTGCTCCGCAGGCCGGTGCAAACAGAAGATAAAAGATAAAATTCACTGCTGTCTGCCGCACATCGCCGCCGGAAGCCAGCAAAAGCCCAGCGGGGATCAGCAGAGCAAATGCCCCGTTGATACAGGTAAGAAAACCGGTCTGGCCGTTGCGGCAGCTCATGGCATACTGACTGGCTAGTTCGCTGTAGGAATGGATGGCATTGTAAAACGCCTTGAAAGAATATACGGTCTGCTGGAACATCTTCACCACGGGAATCCCCCGGACATATTCCACCGCTTCACCGCTCATTTTTTCAATCTCCTGCTGATAGCGGTGGAAAAAACCGGCGTTCTTTCCTCCCATCATGGCCATCATACACCCCAGCGCCAGCACCATGGTCAGCAGACAGAGCAGACCCATCCGCCAGTCAAACAGAAATAACATCACGATGCCCGCCACCGGCGTCACAAAGGTGGCCGTCAGATCCGGCAGCTTATGCGCCAGAAGATCCTCCGTCAACCCGGCGTTGTCGTCGATCAGCTTTCGCAGCCGTCCTGACTGGCTTCCGGCAAAAAATCCCATAGGCAGCTTCAGCACATGGCTCATCGCCGCCATGCGGATGTTCCGGGCGGTGCGGAAGGCGGCGATATGGGTGCACATCAGCGCCGCAAAGTAAACGATAATGTTGGCTGCCGCAAAAGCCACGGCGATCCATCCCAGCCGCTCCATGCCAGAGGCCGCGCCAACGTCCGGAAACACCACCAGCGCCTCCCGGGCCACCAGCCACACGCACACATACGGCGCAAGTCCCAAAACCGCCGCGACTCCCGATAGAATACAGCCGAGAATTGTAAGCTTTCTGTACGACCCTGTATACTCCAGAATCCTGGCCAGACTGCTTTTCTTTGTTTTCTTCAAAAGTTATCTCACTCCTTCCTTTTTTGCTGTCCCGCAAACAAAAGGATGACAGCTTCCTGTTCTCCCATCTGCGGCACATGGTTTGTTTTAACTAACTCTCGGCTGATATTATATCTTTCCCACAGCGGACCTGCAACTCCAAACAGACTTTTTACTCCAAACGGACCTCCTTTTTGTTGTATTTACAGTCAAAGCTTCCGCAGGCTCTCCAGGCTCTCTGTCGTAGGCCCTCCCTATCGCAGGCTCTCTCCATTTTTTCCGCCTTCCAGCGTCTGCTTTCGATATTCCGTAGGCGAAAGATGATAGATATCCCGAAAGGCGGCGGAAAACTTGCTGGTATTCTGATACCCCACCGCGGCAGAGATTTCCGCAATGCTCTGCTGACCGGACGCCAGGAGAAAAGCAGCCTCCTCCATCCGGCGGCGTTTCAGATGAGCGTAGGGCGGCTCCCCGTATATCTGTTGAAAATATTTCTTGACGGTGGAAACTCCCATCCGATATTCCCCGGCCAGCCGTGAGACGGAGATGCGCACCCGCAGATCCTCGGTCATTCTCGCTTCCATTTCCCGCACGCGGTCCGTCATATCCCTGCTGTGGTAGCTGCCCGCCGTCTTCCGGTTATCGTGGCGCTGACAGAGGAAAAACATCAGTTCCGCCGTTTTCAGCCGGTAATACGCCGCCGTTCCTTCCTCTGGAACCTCGTACATTTCAGAAAAGATATGCTGGATCTTCGGCTCCTGGCGCAGCACGAGAAAAGACTGGGGCGCCAGCAGCTCACCAAAAACCTCCGTCAGCTTCGGAGCGTCGTCCCCCAGCATCCGGAGCAGTGACTGCTGCGCTGCCTCCGGCTCCACCACAAGACTGATCCCCTGATAGATCCCCTGACTGAAAATGCTCCTTACCGGAGGCCTCCCCATATCGCTGACGGCAAAGTCCTGCGGTCCCAGCCACACGATCCTGCCGTCCCGCATAACACACTCAAAGCGTCCTGTGCGGCAATGATTGATTTCGATCAGACCCGGGCAGCGGGCCTCCTCCGGAAAACCGCAGGGTGTATGAAAATCATTGTAGATCAACGTGATCCCCGGCATCACCGCGCAGGCGGTCATCGTACCAAACCCTTCCGCAAACTCCATGCGGTAAACGGAAGTTCTCCCGCTGCGCTCCTCCAGCACTGCTTCCCCGGGGAAAAAGCGGTCTTTTCGTTCCATTGGCATAAGCGCCTCCTTCCTTGCTGTATCATATATTGTTAGTTGCAACTAACTAGTACTTTACCAATTTTGCCTTGTGGAGTCAACATTTTTGTCAGGGTGTCGAAGCAGTAACCGTCCAAAGTAACCGGACTATTACACGCTTCTTCTTCGCGGTTGATGTCCAGACTACGCTGTGGCGGCTCTTTCCTTGTAACTATTCACCTGACTGAATAGTTACCTTTCTTAAAACTTTAATACTTTCCATTGTATTTTTACTCTCCAGGTGTTAGAATGTGTTTAACAGAGCGGGACGGTGCGGAAAGAGAAAGGAGGCTTTTTGAAAAACTCAGATACCCAACTCTCACGCACTTTACTGGAGGGCCGTGAACGCCGCGTGGCGGAGGCCCGCTCACTGAATTTGTTCAGCGATGTATTTATGAGCGTTGCCCTGAAGGACACCGCTGCCTGCCAGCATGTGCTGCGCATTCTCACAGGGATCCCCGATCTTACGGTAAGATCCGTCCGGACCCAGTACCGGATTTCCAAGCTTTACTCCCACGACGCGGTCCTGGACGTTCTGGCAGAAGACGGAAACGGAAGACTGTTCAACATCGAGGTACAGCGTTCCTCTACTGTCAGCCACGCCAAACGCACCCGTTTCTACAGTTCTATGATCGACAGCGAATTTCTCCAGAAAGGCAAGACTTACGACCAAATGCCGGAGGTTTATGTTTTCTATATCAGTGAAACAGACCTGTGGAAACACGAAAGATCCATGTATCATGTGCGCAAATGTCTGGATGACGGCACGATCCCCTATGATGACGACATACATATCATATATGTCAACGCCGCCGTTGACGACAGCAGCGATGTAGCTCAGCTGATGCATTACTTCCGTACCGCGGATCCGGATGATATGAGCCAGGGCGCGCTGTCCGAACGTGTACGGTTTCTTAAAACAGAAGAAGGAGGTTATCAGATCATGTGTGAGATCAGTGAAAAATGGTTTCGGGAAGGCGCGGAGTATGGCCGCGCGGAAGGACGGCTTGAAGGTCAGCGTGAAGGACGGCTTGAAGGCGAACGAAACCACGCACGCCAAACTGCATTTGAGTTGAAAAAACTCGGTTTACCCGTCGATAAGATTGCCGCTGCCGTCCATTTCAGCATCGACACCGTTTCCCAGTGGCTTACCGAACCAATCCCGGCCGCAAACACTACAACCCCATAACCAATACCCCATATACGAAAAACACTCATAAATACATCTCCGAACATCACATTCAGAGCAAAAAAATACCAGGAACCCGATTTTATCGGCGTCTGGAGAATGTCCGAAGACCGCATCCGGCATCTTCAGACATCCTCCGGCATGTTTCCTGGCATCTTATCTGTCCCATTTCATAATTACAGACATTCCTGTTTATTCTCGCGAACAATCAGCCAAGTAGCCGTGCTTCGCGATATCCATTGGACCAATCTATCCCAACCGTCCCGCCTGTCTTTCTCTTATAACCCATTCTCTTTTAGCCTGCTCCGGCTTTCGCCCGTTGGTCGCATCCATTGGTATTGTACAAAAAGATCACCGCGTTGTCCGCAAAAACAAAAAAAGAGCTGTGAAAAAATGTTTCCATCTTTCCACAACTCTCTTTTTGCTGACGACCCAGCATTTTATCCGTGCGTTAGAAGATTCGAACTCCCGACCTTTTGGTCCGTAGCCAAACGCTCTATCCAGCTGAGCTAAACGCACATACATCGACTGAACTCGCCAACAAATGGTATTTTACTGCATGCAGGCTAAAATGTCAAGAAGTTTTTCGAATTTTCTTTTTTTCTTTTAAGTCATAACAATTCAGCCAGCTGAACCGTTACGACATCCGACCGCTTAAAATCACTTTCGATGGTCCGGACGCCCACAGGCACTATGTCTTCACTCGGTCCGTGCAGGAAGCGTACAGACCTGGCTAAATCGTTACTATGAATTAGTTATTCCGCATCTCTCAGAGCCCGCTCTTCCTGCAGATCCTCCGGATCGATCTTCCTGTCCTTATAGTAATAGACGGAATCCTTCTCCCCAATCTCCCGGACGACCCTGCATGGATTACCGACTGCCACAGAGTTTGCGGGAATATCCTTCACCACCACGCTGCCGGCGCCGATCACACTGTTTTCCCCAATGGTAACTCCCGGGCAGATGACCACATTAGCTCCAATCCAGCAGTTATCCCCAATTTTTACCGGATCCGTGTACATATATCCACGCATATCCGGTTTTACCGGATGCCCCACAGTGGCGATCGTCACCGCCGCCCCAAACATAACGCGGCTCCCGATCTCAATCTGTCCGTCGTCAATGAAATTGCAGTTCATGTTGATGTAGGTGCCGTCGCCTACGGTGATATGTCTGCCATAGCAGAAATAAAACGGCGGCTCGATCCAGGCTTTTACCTCTTTTCCGAAAATCCCCTTCATCAGAGCCACTCGCTCCTCCAGATTATCCGGCGCAGAATCGTTGAAAGCTTTCATCCGCTTCTTGGCCTCCAGCCGTTCCTCCGGAAGACCCTCGCATTCATCGGTAAACAGCTTTCCCTGCATGATCCTCTCTCGCATTGTCATGGTCATTTTCCCCTTTCTCCGTCATCTTGCAGCAACAGTTACGTTCATTTTGCAAACAGCAGTATTGACTGTCTCTCTCTTTCAGAATATAATTATAGAATCCGAAGAACCACTGTTTCTACCGAAACACTGCGAAATTCTATAACAATTCTGCGAGGTTGCAG
>JAGHIA010000031.1 GCA_017887445.1 Fusicatenibacter sp. | reverse complement strand
GTAAGTATCGTGGCACAGACGACATTTAATTACAACAAATTTAAAGATTTAGTTGAAATTTTTTCGAAAAAGAGTTATGATATTAGTGTTTTAAATACTATCTGTAACGCAACGGAGGAGAGACAGAGCGAGGCGAGGACTCTCGCCAGAGCCTCAGACACGATGCTCGTCATCGGCGGACGGCACAGCTCCAACACTCAGAAGTTGTACGAGATATGTAAGGAAGAATGTAAAAATACTTACTTTATAGAGACACTCGTTGATTTGGATACAAAGCCTTTTCAATCATTTGGTCGTGTAGGTATTACAGCAGGGGCGTCCACCCCAAATAAAATAATTGAGGAGGTTCAAAAACATGTCAGAATTAAGTTTTGAACAAATGCTGGATGAATCATTTAAAACAATCAGAAACGGAGAAGTCGTTGAGGGAACTGTAATCGACGTTAAGGATGATGAGATTATTCTGAACATCGGCTACAAGGCAGACGGTATTCTTACGAAAAATGAATACTCCAACGATTCCAATATTGACCTTCACACCGTAGCACAGCCTGGGGACAAGATGGAAGTCAAAGTCCTGAAGGTAAATGACGGAGAGGGACAGGTGCTTCTGACCTACAAACGTCTGGCTGCCGAGAAGGGCAACAAACGTCTGGAGGAAGCTTTCGAGAATCATGAAGTTCTCAAAGCGAAAGTAACACAGGTACTCAACGGCGGACTGAGCGTCGTGATCGACGAGGCAAGAATCTTCATTCCCGCAAGCCTTGTATCCGATGTATACGAGAAAGACCTGACCAAATATGCGGATCAGGAGATCGAGTTTGTGATCACCGAGTTCAACCCGAGAAGAAGACGCATCATCGGCGACAGAAAGCAGCTGATCGTTGAGCAGAAAAAGAAAATGCAGGAAGAACTCTTTGCGCGCATCGCTGTCGGCGATACAGTAGAGGGTGTTGTAAAGAACGTGACAGATTTTGGCGCGTTCATCGACCTTGGCGGAGCAGACGGACTGCTGCACATCTCCGAAATGTCCTGGGGCCGTGTGGAAAATCCGAAGAAGGTATTCAAGGTTGGAGAGCAGGTAAAGGTTCTGATCAAGGATATCAATGGGGACAAGATTGCTCTTTCCCTGAAGTTCCCGGAGGAGAATCCGTGGCTGAACGCATCCGAGAAATATGCGGCCGGCAACGTGGTAGAGGGAACCGTAGCGCGTATGACAGACTTTGGCGCATTTGTAGAGCTGGAGCCAGGCGTTGACGCTCTGCTGCATGTATCTCAGATTTCCAGAGAGCATGTGGAGAAACCGGCAGACGTTCTTAAAATCGGTCAGACCATCACCGCAAAGGTTGTTGATTTCAACGAAGAGGATAAGAAAATCTCTCTGAGCATGAAGTCTCTGGAAAAAGAGGCTCCGGCAGAGGAAGAGACCGTATATTCTGACGAGGTGTCTGAGGAAGAGTAATCAGAAGCCTCTCAAAAAGGCGGAAAAAGATTGCAGATAACAAAAAGAGAACTGTCGTGCAGACAGAGAAGGCAGGCTGAACTTCTTCGGAAGATCAGCCGCCGGCCCTGTCTTTCGCGGCAGTTTTTATGTACCGGAAGGGAAGTTTAGAGTCCAGGACAGTACAAGGGGATATTATGTGGACATTGCGGATTGCAGGGATTGAACTTTATTTTTTGCTGGGATGGTTCTGGATTTACTGCTTTATGGGGTGGGTCTGGGAAAGCTGCTATATGTCTGTGGTGGAGAAACGTTTGGTAAACCGGGGATTTGTCAACGGTCCGTTTCTCACGATCTATGGTTTCGGGGCGGTATCGGTATATCTGATCCTGCGGCCTTTGGAGGGACAGTGGCTGCCGTTGTTTTTTTGCGGCGCCCTGCTGGCGACAGCGCTGGAGCTTGTAACGGCGCTTGTGCTGGAGGCGGTGTTCCATACCAGCTGGTGGGATTATACGGAAAAAAAGTGGAATTTCAAGGGAAAGATCTGTCCTGAAAGTACCGTTTGCTGGGGATGTTTTACGCTGCTGATGTTTTATGTGCTCCAGCCGGGCGTAAGCTGGATGGTGCGGCAGGTAAACATTCGCACAGGAAAAGTGGTGATTCTCGTTGTGAGTGTGATCTACTGCATTGATTTTGTCATTTCCGCTACGGCGGCATTTACCATGGACCGGAAAATACGGAAGATGGAACTTTGGCAGGCAGAACTGTTGGAGATCCTTCAGAAAAACCGTCTCACAGGCGCTGCAGAGGAAATCCGTTCGCGGATATCTTCTTTCCGCAGAAGAACGGGACAAAAGGTGCGTGTTTACCCGGGAAAAGCGCGTAAGATCATGAAAAACTATGTGGACATGGTACGCGCGGAAGGCGGCCAGAAGCTGGATGTTCTCATTGACTTTGGCACAGAAAAGAAAAGCGGACTGAACCTTCAGCGGGAGCGGGTGAAGAAAGAGATCCAGGAGTGCGCGGAACGGCTGGGTATTCACTGGGGAAAAGGCAAACGGCTGATTGAAAAAACCATCCAACGTTTTGTGGACGCTTACCCGCATCTGAATCATGTGCAGAAGATTGGAACAGGCGCGCTGGATTCAGAGAAAAAGGAGGAACAAAAATTGGAACAGAACCCGGATCGCAATTACCGGCTGGTCCGGAACACAATGCTTTGTGAGCAGGAACGGGCGTCTTATGATCAGCTTGCCAGGAAAACCTTCGGGTTATCCTTTGAATTGTGGTATCAGAACGGATACTGGACAGACGCGAACTGTCCGTATACTCTGTTTGACGGGGCAAAGGCTGTAGCTAATGTGTCGGTCAACCGTATGAAGCTGGAAAAAGAAGGAAACCTGTATTCCTGTGTTCAGCTGGGGACGGTGATGACAGAGGAAGGTTACCGGAACCAGGGTCTGATACGGCATCTGATGGAGACGGTGCTGGAGGAAGTAGAAGCGTCCTGTGATATGGTGTTTTTGTTTGCCAACGACACGGTGCTGGATTTTTATCCCAGGTTCGGATTCCAGAGGACGGGGCAGTACCAGTATTTCTGGAAACCAGAGCGCGGCGGGCAGGCGGCAGGCAAAATGGATGGCAGACGGAAGCTGGACATGGAAAACAAGGAGGATGTGCAGCTGCTTCGGAACTATTATGAAAAGAAAAATCCGTTTTCGGCGTTTCAGGTAACAGACAATTTCGGCTTGCTGATGTTTTACTGTGGTTCTGTGATGAAGGACTGTGTCTGGTATCTGGAAAAAGCGGATGCGGTGATCATTGCGGAGGAAGAAGACGGCTCACTGTTGTGTCATGAAATATACTGCAGTCCGGACAGAAATCTGACCAGACTGCTGGCGGAGCTGAGCGGTGAAAATACCAGGGAAGTGGCCCTGGGATTTACACCCAAAGAAACAGAAGGGTTTGAGGTACGCCGGGTGGACAACGACGACGACGCATTGTTCGTGTGGAGTCAGAGAGAAGATCTGTTTCGGGATGGAAAGTACCTGTTCCCCACACTCTCACATACATAAACGGGACACGGTTTCAAACACGCTTCAACGATTCTGTCTTGGGAAGTGCAGACGGAACGGTTACAAGGGAGGAAAGAATCCCGGATGCATACCGGAAAAGGAAATCGCTGTCCAAAGACAGCTCCTCCGTCCACTGAAAATACAGTTGTTTGGCGTTATAATCCTCGCGGAACGCCGGGGAGAGAAGTTCGGCAGGCTGAGGAAAATAAAGGCCAAAGTGGCGCTGGTAACAGTTGGCTGCTTTGGCCTTTTCTCTGTGCCCGGCGTCCACATAGGCGCCGATGCTTTTGTGGATGGCGGCATCCTCCAGAGGAAGATAATAATAATCTTTGTAGTTGGGAAAGAAAAATTTCAGTTCTCCCTGCCGGCCCTGAACCGTCAGCTTTGTTTTTTCGGGAGAAACCAGGAGCCGGCAGGCGTCCGTATGTACCTGGAACGAACGGAAGACAGGAACCTCCGGCACAAGGCCGAGCGTCAGCGCCGGCGCGCCGTCCGGGCAGGCCGGATTGTGGCCGGGATTCTGCGGATCCGCCGCATGTACCTGAGCCTTTACAACCTGAAAACGGCCGGAAAATAAAGCCAGGATTCCCCAGAGGGACAAAAGGCGCACCATGCCGGTCACATCCTCCAGATTGTGAAGATACAGGGCCTGAAGTAATTCCGGATTTCCCGAGCCAAGATATTCTTCATAGACTCCGATCAGTTCTTCACCGCTGAAACGGTCCTCCCTGGAGAAACCGGAAAACACCTCCAGGGATTTCTGCTTCATCGAGGAAAGGCCGAACACATTCCGGAAGGGGCGGAAGGTCTGATACAGATCCAGCGTAGCCATAGAGTCAAAAGGCATTTCCAGATGGTAAAATTCATATTTTTTCCGAAGATAGGGAAGGTCAAAGCCGGCGCCGTTGTAATGGACGAGACGTTTAAAGGGGCGGAGAAACCTGGCAAAGGCTTCCAGAAGGTCCAGTTCCCGCGCCGGCTCGTCGGCGAACCACTGGGTCACTTCGAAACAATCTGTTTCCGCGTGATAGACGGCGGCGCCGATCAGGTAAAGATGAGAGCGGCGCCAGCCAAGGCCGGTGGTTTCTATATCAAAAAAGACATCCCCGCCGGTGAGAAAAGTTTCCGGGACGGGAAAATGGGGACGAAAGGTTTTTGTCTGTGTTTTCATCTTAGAGCCTCCATAAGTTGTTGTCCCTATTATAAAACCTTCCTCCACGAAAAATCAATGGGTGGGGGACGAAAACCGTGTAAGCCGCCACGCCTTTGCCCTGTGGGCGCCGGGCGGCGGGGCGGGAGAACTATGGAGTGCGTACTCACTCCGACATCCGGACATTCCAGGGAAGCATGTTCGCCGGTGTCAGAACGGTTTGACGGTGTTTGGGGCGCAGGGGGTTGTTCCGTTCTGCCTCCGGCGGACATGTTTCCCTGGAATGTCCGGATGTAGTCGCAAGTACTGCACTTCCATAGTTCTCCCGCTCCCGCCGCCCGGCGCCCACAGGGCAAAGGCACGGCGGCTTACACGGTTTTCTGGGCTTGGCGGCGTAGGGGCGCATGCGATTGGTGATGGGTAAGTCCGGAAGGTGTTTATTTTGCGCGCAAGCCAGAAAATGACAGCATTTCACCCTCCCGCTGCCATTGCC
>JAGHIA010000192.1 GCA_017887445.1 Fusicatenibacter sp. | reverse complement strand
ACAGGACGATCAGGATCACCCCGACAACATCCATGGCGGCGAAGACAAGAATCAGCGGACTGGAGAACACAGAACTGCTGTCCTCGTCATTGGAAACTTCCGGCGCCGTATCATCGGCAGCGGCGGTGGGGGCCGGTGTGACCTGGATGGTGACCGAAGCGGTGCCCACCGGCTGGGAGTTGTAGGTGTACTGGCGGGTGACGGTCACGGTGCTTTCCTCCCCGGAGGCGCTGCTGACTGTGGATCCGGCTTCTGCAGGCTCGCTGTCAGTATAAGCGGCGTCGGCGGCGGAAACACCGTTGGGAAGCGTCAGCATACCGGATACCGTCTCGCCGCTGCCGGCCTCAGGAGTGGCATGGGAGAAGTTTCCAAAGCCATAGTCCAGCAGCGTCCGCGTATCGTTGATGTAATCCAGGTTGTCGCAGAGCATGACCACGCACACCAGGGTCATATCCCCGCGTCTGGCCGCTGTGACCAGCGTGTTGTGCGCCTCGTCGGTATAGCCGGTCTTTCCGGCAAAGGCGCCGTCGTAGTACCATTCGCCCTCAAACAGCATCGCGTGGTGGTTCCGCAGCTCCCGGGGCGCGGAGGTCTTGTTTGTGGCCGGGATTGTGTAAAACAGGTTGGATTCGATGGCGCAGAAGGTTTCGTTTTTTACCGCGGCGGACAGGATCAGCGCCATGTCGTGGGCCGTGGTGTAGTGGTCCGGGTCGGGCAGGCCGTTGGAGTTGTTAAAATGGGTGTTGGTGCAGCCAAGCTCTTTTGCGCGCTCGTTCATCATATTCACAAAGTTTTCTTCGGTGCCGGCTATGTATTCGGCCACCTGCCGGGAAACGCCGTTGGCGGATGCCAGCAGGACCGCGTAGAGACACTGTTCCATGGTGAATACCTCACCCTCCACAGCGTCGATTCGGGAATTGCCCCAGACCTCCAGGCTGGCGGCATTGGCCCCCATGGTCACCGTAGCGTCCAGAGAAGAGTTCTCGATGGCCAGCAGGGCGGTCATGACCTTTGTGATACTGGCGGGATAACGGACCTCGTCCATTCCTTTGTTGTAGAGGACCGCGCCGGTGTCCGCGTCCATCACCACCGCGTTTGGCGTGGGGACTTCCGGGCCGGCCGGCCAGTTCTGGATTTGATTGGTCGCTATTTCTGCCGCGGCGGCGGGCAGTGCCTGGCCAAGAAGCAGGAACAGACTGAGCAAAGCCGCCAGAATGCGGGATGATCCGCTGTGAACTCGGGTATTCATTGGAAAAGCCTCCTTTGTAGAAACAAATTATGAAACATCATTGCAGAAAGCAATTTTCAAACACGCTTAGTATACCATAGGTTTTTTGTAAGGAACAGTACGATTTTCTTAATTTGCAAAATTTCATATTTCGGGGTATAATAAATCAGCATTAATATATCGTAACGGTTCGGCGCCGGGTGTGTAGTGGATGTTCAGACACATTCCACGCAAAGTGGGGCATGCAGATTGCAGGAATGAAGGTTCAAACACGCTCTAAGCTGGACTGCTGCAGAATATCCAGATAAAGAGGTTTCCAGATGATAGAATTTAACAGGGCCCCGCATGTGGGTACGGAAGAACTTTATATAAAGCAGGCCATCGAAGGAGGAAAGCTGTGCGGGGACGGACCTTTCACGAAAAAATGCTCCGCCTGGATG
The DNA here is from genome assembly GCA_017887445.1 of Fusicatenibacter sp. Taxonomy (GTDB): domain Bacteria; phylum Bacillota; class Clostridia; order Lachnospirales; family Lachnospiraceae; genus Fusicatenibacter. The sequence goes on along the minus strand of JAGHIA010000192.1, from coordinate 1,708 downwards.
AAGGAACATTTTCAGTCCCAGGCGGCGCTTCTTACCACCTCCTGCACGCACGCGCTGGAGATGAGCGCCTTTCTGTGCGGCATCCGGCCGGGGGACGAGGTGATCATGCCGTCCTACACCTTTGTGTCCACGGCCAACGCGTTTGTGCTCCAGGGGGCGAAGATCGTGTTTGTGGACATCCGCCCCGACACCATGAACATTGACGAGACGAAGATCGAGGCGGCGGTGACGGAGCGCACAAAGGCCATCGTGCCGGTCCACTACGCGGGAGTGGCCTGCGAGATGGACACAATCATGGATATTGCCCGCAGACACAGTCTGAAGGTGGTGGAGGACGCGGCCCAGGGAGTGAACGCCTGGTACAAGGGCCGGGCGCTGGGAACCATCGGGGATTTCGGCTGCTACAGCTTCCACGAGACGAAAAATTATACCATGGGTGAGGGCGGCGCGTTGTTGTTCCAGGACGAGGCCTATCTGGAGCGGGCGGAGATCCTCCGGGAGAAGGGAACCAACCGCAGCAAGTTTTTCCGTGGCCAGGTGGACAAATATACCTGGATGGACTATGGATCCTCCTATCTGCCGGGAGAGCTGAACGCTGCCTATCTGTACGGACAGCTGGAGGCCTGCGGCCAGATCAATGAAAAGCGGCTGAGGCTGTGGAAACAGTATTATCAGGGATTGGAGGATCTGAAGGAAGCGGGACTTCTCGAACTTCCGACGATCCCCGAGTATGCGGTGCACAACGCTCATATGTTTTACATAAAGGTGCGGGACCTGGAGCAGAGGACCCGTCTGATCGGATGGCTGAAGGAGGCGGGGATCTTAAGCGTCTTCCATTATATTCCTCTTCACAGCGCGCCGGCGGGAAGAAAATTCGGCCGTTTTTCCGGCGAGGACGTGTACACCACCCGGGAGAGCGAGCGGCTGATGCGTCTGCCTATGTTCTACAACCTTTCAGAGGAAGCGGTGGATACGGTGGTGCGCCGGATCCGTGAGTTTCCGGAATTTTGCTGAAAAATGGGAGAAGAGACAGTGGCTTTTAAACGCGTGATACGTTTTCTGAAAAAACTGAAACCATATAACATACAGAAAGGCTTCCGCTATCTGAAGCATTTTGGACCAAAGGAATTTCTGGTGCGCCTGTCGGAGCGGATGGAGCCGGAGGAGGTTCCCTACGGCCCCTGGTACGAGGAGCACCGGGCAAAGCCGGAGGAGCTGGAGCGCCAGAGAAAGCATGCCCGGGAAACGTGGGAGCAGCGCTGCGTGTTCAGCATCGCGGTCCCTGTGTTCCGTACGCCGGAGAAATTTCTCTGCGAAATGATCGACTCGGTGCGCAACCAGTCCTTTCCTTTCTGGGAACTGTGCATCGCCAACGCGGACCCGTCGGATGCGTCGGTGGCGCAGGTGCTGGAGCGGTATTGCCGGGAGGATGACAGGATCCGTGTGCGGGATTTGCAGGAAAACAAAGGAATTTCCGAAAATACCAACGCTGCGCTGGAAATGGCCAAGGGAGAGTTTGTGGGACTTCTGGACCACGACGACCTGCTGGCGCCGGATGCTCTGTACCAGATGGCAATCCGGCTGGAGCAGGACCCTGCGATCGATGTGTTCTACACCGACGAGGACAAGGTAACCACAGATCTGTCGGAGCATTTCCAGCCGCATCTGAAGCCGGACTTTAATCTGGATCTGCTCCGTTCCAACAATT
>JAGHIA010000191.1 GCA_017887445.1 Fusicatenibacter sp. | reverse complement strand
GGACCGGTGGGGCCTGTTGCGCCGGTTGGGCCTGTCGCTCCGCTGGGTCCGGTGGGACCCGTCGGACCGGTCACTCCTCTGGGGCCGGTCGGGCCTGTTGGACCGGTGGCTCCTGTCGGGCCCGTCAGGCCAATTTCACCGATTCCTGTTGGACCCGTCGGACCTGTTGGGCCAGTCACTCCGCTGGGGCCTGTTGCTCCGGTGGCTCCGCTGGGACCCATCGGGCCTGTCGGACCCGTCGGGCCGGTCACTCCGCTGGGGCCGGTCGGGCCTGTTGGGCCGGTGGCTCCGCTGGGGCCAGTCGGACCTGCCGGGCCAGTCGCCCCCGTTGGGCCGGTGGCTCCGGTCGGGCCCGTCAGGCCAATTTCACCAATTCCCGTTGGACCCGTCGCTCCGGTGGGACCCGTCGGGCCGGTAGCTCCCGTATTTCCCTGAGGTCCCGGAACTCCTGGACCCCCCTGTTCTCCGGTTGCTCCTGTGGCACCTGTGGGACCTGCAGGTCCCGTAGGGCCGGTGGGTCCGGTGGCTCCGGTTCTGCCGGGAGGGCCGGGCGGGCAAGGATTATGAGGCGGGCAGGGTGGGCGGCAGCCGCAGCCGAAAGACTGCTCCTGCATCTCACTGTCGTCTCTGTTTCTGAACCATGGCATATCTTTTTTCCTCTTTTCTTTCTTTCATGTTCTCTATATACTATGTCAGAGGCCTGCCTTTGTCCTATCGCCCTCCTGCCGCTTTTTCCGAAAATAATCCACGTTATATCGGTAGTGCTCCGATTCCGGCCGAAAACTTCCTGCCAGTTCGTTGTACCGCTCCGCCCTCGCCAGATCGCCCATGCGGTCATAACAGACACACAGGCAGATGGCCGGAAGATACCCGTAGCACTCTTCCTCCACAAACGCTCCGGTGTCTGTCCGTTTCTCTGTCTTCAGCGCCTGCTCATACCAGTAAGCTGCCTGACGGTACCTTCCCCTGTCAAGAAAATGTCTGCCGATCGCGCAGCAGGTCTCTCCCCTCGGCACATCGTAGACCAGCGCCTTCAGCAAAGCCTCCAGCGCTTCCTCCTCCATTCCCAGCCGGTAACAGCAGTAAGCCAGCTGGCGGGAGGCATCGATCTTGTTTTCGGACCACCCATCCGCTCTGCCCAGAAATTCACAAAAGATCCGCTTCGCCTTTTCATACTGTCCGTGAGCCAGAAGCTCCCGCCCATAGTAGTAGAGCCCACGCCCGTCGAACGTCTCCCCTTCTTCCTCCATTTTCTGATAAATTCGAAGATTCCTGTCCGGATCCCCCGGCCCCTCCTTTTTATGCCGGATGGGAATCTGCCAGTGAAGGATGGTTCCCGCCGGCGAAACAGCTTCATGCACCTTTCCCCGAAAAGAAAATCCCGCGCCCCGCCGGAAGATCCGTTCTCTCTCATACACAAACAAAGGACGGCCCTGGTCATCGGCTGCCGTCTCATAAGGCATCATCACCAGATCCGTCCTCTCATCCAGCTGTTTTTTCTTTTCCAGAAATTCCTCCCCGTATTCCGGAGGCAGGATATCGTCCGCGTCCATCCACATACAGAACTCCATCCGCGCCTGCTCCAGTGAAAAATTCCGGGCGGCAGAAAAATCCCCGATCCACGGAAAATGGAAGATTCTGTCCGTATAATTCCCGGCGATCTCCACCGTCCGGTCCACAGAACCGGTATCCACAACAACAATCTCATCTACCAGATTCCGGACGCTGTCCAGACAGCGGGCCAGAACCGCCTCCTCGTCACGCACGATCATACAAAGACTGACAGTCGCCATCACACTCTCCCTTCTGCCTGAAAATCGCTTTCCGCAAGCAAGAACGCCACAGCATGTGGGACATACCGCCTGCAGAAAGCGATTTTCAATGACAGGGTGCCGTAACGATCCCATTGGCTGAATCATTACAGATTTCAGCACCCTCTGGTCTTATGATATGAACCGTACCCTCGCAGCGTGAAAGTTTGGAAATAAACTTCAAAATCTGCCATTATTGGCGCAACTGTTGCGCCATGAAAAGAGAAAGAATGGTTCCAAAATTCCTTTTTCAGATGATCTTGGTCGTCCACTGGGAGCAGTCCCAGACAGAGGTAGCCAGACCACTGTAAAACTCCGGCTCATGGCAGACCATCAGAATGGTCCCCTTGTACTCCTTCAGCGCCCGCTTTAATTCCTCCTTGGCGTCCACATCCAGATGGTTGGTGGGCTCGTCCAGGATCAGCACATTGGTCTCCCGGTTGAGGATTTTGCAAAGCCGCACCTTCGCCTGCTCCCCTCCGCTGAGCACCCGCACCAGACTTTCAATATGCTGGGTCGTCAGGCCGCATTTCGCCAGCGCCGAGCGCACCTCGTACTGTGTATAGGAAGGAAATTCCTCCCACAGTTCCTGGATACAGGTATTCGGGTTCCCCTGTTCCATCTCCTGCTCGAAATATCCGATCTCCACGTATTCGCCCAGAACCACCCGGCCCTCCAGCGATGGGATCAGGCCCAGGATACTTTTCAGCAGCGTTGTCTTTCCAATCCCGTTGGCGCCGGTCAGCACAATCTTCTCCCCCCGCTCCACCGCAAAATTCAGCGGCTTGGACAGAGGACTGTCGTAACCGATTACCAGATCTTTTGCCGTAACCACAAACCGTCCCGGCGTGCGCGCTGTCTTAAAGTGAAACTCCGGCTTCGGCTTTTCCCTGGCCAGTTCGATCACATCCATCTTGTCCAGCTTTTTCTGCCGGGACATGGCCATATTTCTGGTGGAAACACGCGCCTTGTTTCTCGCCACAAAATCTTTCAGCTCGCTGATCTCCTGCTGCTGGCGCCGGTAAGCGGCCTCTTTCTGAGCCTTTTTCACTTCGTAAACCTCAAGAAAATGGTCATAGTCGCCCACATAACGGTTCAGCTCCTTATTTTCCATGTGATAGATCAGATTCACCACACGGTTCAGGAACGGAATATCATGAGAGATCAGGATAAACGCGTTCTCATACTCCTGCAGGTAGCGGGTCAGCCAGCTGATATGCTCCTCGTCCAGATAGTTGGTAGGCTCGTCCAGCAGCAGGATATCCGGCTTTTCCAGCAGCAGCTTTCCCAGCAGGATCTTCGTCCTCTGGCCGCCGCTCAGCTCCTCCACATCACGCTCCAGTCCGATCTCCTCCAGACCAAGCGCTCTGGCCACTTCCTCCACCTTGGCGTCGATCACATAAAAATCATGCAGCATCAACGTATCCTGGATGGTCCCAAGGGTTTCCATCATCTCCTCCAGCTCCTGTTCCGGCGCCTCGCCCATACGGTCGCAGATGCCGTTCATCTCAGCCTCCAGCTCCAGCAGCCAGGAAAACGCGCTGCGCAGCACATCTCCCACCGTCATGCCACGTTCCAGCACCGTATGCTGATCCAGATAGCCGACCCGGACATTCTTCGCCCACTCGACCTTTCCCTCATCCGGCATCAGCTTTCCGGTGATGATACTCATAAACGTTGACTTTCCTTCCCCGTTGGCCCCCACCAGACCGATATGCTCGCCCTTCAGCAGCCGGAAGGAAACATCCTCAAAAATCGCCCTGTCCCCAAATCCGTGGGACAAATGCTCCACATTTAAAATACTCATTCAAACTCTCCTGCTACAATATATTTATGGTTGATCTGTTTTCCTTATCATCCCCAAAGCCGCAGATGTAACTATTCAGCCGTAACAGTTCAGCCTTGCTGAACTATTACACGCTTCGCGATGCACAGAAACTGCATTTCATGCAGTTTCGCGCTGCAGGCCTCGGGATTTTCGCACATTCTGTGCGAAAACACCTCGCGGGATAAT
>JAGHIA010000190.1 GCA_017887445.1 Fusicatenibacter sp. | reverse complement strand
GTACAAGGAAGGCAACGACTGGTATTACTTAAGAGGCTGGGGCGGAAGAATGTACAGCCAGTGGGGCAAAGTGGGAATCGACTGGTACCGCTTTGACGCCAACGGAAAGATGCTCAGCGACGAGTGGTATAAGGAAGGAAACGACTGGTACTACTTAAGAAGCTGGGGCGGAAGAATGTACAACCAGTGGTTCAAGGACGGCATCGACTGGTACCGTTTCGGAGCCGATGGAAAAATGCTTCATAACCAGTGGTTCAAGGATGGCATCGACTGGTACTATCTGAGAAGCTGGGGCGGAATGATGTACAACCAGTGGTATACGGAAAACGGCAAGACCTACTATTTCCGCAGCTGGGGCGGACGCTGCCACAGCGGAACCTTTGTGATCGACGGAAAGAGCTACACCTTCGATGCCAACGGCTGCCGCGTGGATTCCGGCTGGACCTATGTGGACGGCTATCGCCGTTACCGCAATGCGGACGGTTCTCTGAGGAACGACGTAAGTTCGATCTTCAACCCGAGTTCTAAATTTATCACGGTAGACCGTATCCGCGGTATCACAACGATTTACGGATATAACAGCTCAACAGGAAAATATGACACACCGATCAAATCCATGTGGTGTTCCGTAGGAAATCCGATTTCGCTTTCCGCGGCGGGAACCTACAACATCGGCTGGAAGCTTCCCACCAAGAAGATGGTTGGTTCCGGTAACTCATATGTGTGCTGGGCATCCTATGTATCTCAGATTTACGGAGCCGTATACTTCCACGGCGTAGCCAGCAGCACCCCGGATCTGAGGACCATTGCGAAATCTGACTTCGAAGCTCTGGGAAGACCCATGTCTCACGGATGTATCCGTCTGGCAGCTGCCGACGCAAAGTGGATTTATCAGAATGTCAACAGCGGAACCACCGTACAGATCGGCGACAACTTAGGCTGCCCGATGAGCAACCCGGTACGCTATCAGTGGACCGGCGGTGCGTACGGCCCGGACCCGACATACAGCTGATTTTGTGTAGCTATTCAACTGGCTGAATAGTTACGATCTTGTAGACATGATCGAAAAAGTCTGATTTAAAATTGTATTCAAGCGGAGGTGCCTCTGCGGCGGCCGGTTACAACCGGCTGCGCAGAGGCATTTTTTGGAGGCAGAGACAGAATGGAAAAACGAGGAAACAATGAGCCCGCTGTGGAAAACGGATGGCCAGGAACGCCGCAGATGTGGAAACTGGAGACAAATCTGGACGACTGCACCGGGGAGGCGCTGGGTTATACCATGGAAAAGCTGCTGGAGGCCGGGGCGGCGGACGTATGGTATCAGCCTATTTATATGAAGAAGAACCGGCCCGCGGTGATGCTGTGCGTACTTTGCCGGCTGGAGCAGAAGGAACAGCTGGAACAGATTATTTTTGCCCATACCACGACCATAGGCATCCGCTGCCAGCCGGTGTGGAGGGATGTGCTTCCCCGCCGTCTGGAGCGGCGCCCTACCCGCTACGGCCAGGTGCAGGTCAAGGTCTGCGGGCTGGACGGCGGTCTTCGGGTGTATCCGGAGCATGAGGAGATCCGCCGTATCTGCGATGTCACAGGCCGCGGCTATGAGCAGGTGCGCCAGGAGCTGACGGCGGATCTGAATAAAGATGCAACGATTCAGTCAGATGAATAGTTACCAACCGTTTTCTCAGGATATTGAAAGAAAAGGAGAAGCGCAGATGGAGCAAAAGGAAAAGAAACAACAGCTTCTTGCGTACATGAAGGAGTGCGCCAGAACAGATGTGGCGCTGGCGTTTTCCGGCGGGGTGGATTCCAGCCTGCTTCTGAAGCTGGCCAGCGACTGCGCCCGGGAGCAGGGAACGCGGGTATACGCGGTGACCTTTCAGACGCGGCTGCATCCGCCCTGCGATCTGGAGGCGGCCACAAGGATTGCCGGGGAGCTGCAGGCGGAGCATGTGGTGCTGCAGGTGGACGAGCTGGAGATGGAAGAGATCCGGAATAATCCGGAGAACCGCTGTTACCTGTGCAAAAGAAATCTTTTCGGACGCCTGAAAACTTTCGCCGGCGGCCGGGGGATTCCCTGCCTGATGGACGGGACCAATGAGGACGATCTTCATGTTTACCGTCCGGGGCGCAGGGCGCTGGAGGAGTTTGGAGTGGTGAGTCCGCTGGCCCGCTGCGGTATCACAAAGGAAGAAGTCAGGACACTTGCGGCGGAATATGGGATTTCCGCGGCCAGCCGGCCGTCCACGCCCTGTATGGCCACGCGGCTGCCGTACGGAAGCTTTTTGTCCTATGAGCTGCTGGACAAGATTGCCGCCGGGGAGGAATGGCTGCGGCAGCTGCTTGGGGAAACCGCCAATATCCGCCTGCGGGTACACGGCGATATCGCCCGGGTGGAAACGGATCCGCAGGGAATGGAACTTCTGCTGCGGCAGAGAAGCCAGGTGGTTTCCAGGCTTCAAAGTCTGGGAGTCACTTATGTGACGCTGGACCTGGAAGGCTTCCGTTCCGGGAGCATGGACCGGCAGATAAAAAAGTAAATTTGTACGCCGCGCAATCATAAGGAAGAAAGCGTGTGTGAAAACAGGAGAGAGCAGATGAAAGCGATATTGAGCGCAGACAGAAACTGGGGGATCGGATATCAGGGAAAACTTCTGGTGACGATCCCATCCGATATGAGATTTTTCCGGGAAACCACCACAGGGAAGGTGATCGTCCTTGGGAGAAAGACCCTGGAGACATTTCCCAATGGTCTTCCCCTGAAAAACCGTGTCAATGTGGTCCTTACCCGCGACAGAAGCTTCCAGGTAAAGGACGCGGTAATTGTCCACGACGAGAAGGAACTGATGGCGGAACTGAAAAAATATCCCGACGAGGAGATTTATGTGGCAGGAGGCGGCTCTGTCTATGAGCTGATGCTGCCCTACTGTGATACCGCCTATGTGACCAGGATCGATCTGGCTTACCAGGCGGACACGTTCTTCCCGGATCTGGACAGGGACCCGGACTGGGAGCTGGTGGAAGAAGGAGAGGAACAGACCTGCTTCGATATTGAATTTACGTTTAACGTGTACCGGAGAAGATCAAAAACAACGCGGTAAGCGGACGCAAGGACAGCGGCGGCTTTGCTTGGCGGAGCGGCTGACGGAAAAGAAGCGCAGAATAAGAAAATCCCCTTCGAAGGAGCTTTTGGCTGCTTCGGAGGGGATTTTTTGCTGCGGTCTGGCTGCGTAAAAGGCTTTGTTTTTTCCGTCTTCCGGCGGCTATTTCTTTGAATGTGCGCCGCGCCATTGGGAGCAGGAAATACCGGTGGCCGCCTTGAAGGCACGGCTGAAGGAAAGATAGCTGCCAAAGCCGCACAGGAAGCAGATGTCCGTGACCGGCAGCTGGGTGGCGCCAAGCAGGTATTTTGCATGCTGGAGGCGAATATCGGTCAGGTACTCCAGGATGGTCTGGCCGGTTTCCTTGCGGAATAGACGGCAGAGATAGTTTTTGTGCAGGTTCATGGCTGCGGCCAGGCCGTCCAGACTGAAATCAGAGGTAAAGTTCAGGCACAGATAGTCGATGATCTTACGGGTGTTCTGAGAATAATTTTCCGTGCGTACCCTGCGCACTTCCCGGCAGTAGTCTGTTATGATCCGGGCCTGCAGAGCGTTCACTTCCTTCAGGGAATCGCTTCGCTCGATCAGATGGAAAAACTGTTCGCTCATGGTATGGACCGTCTGTGGGGAAGCGCCGCCGTCTATGGCGGCGACTCTTGCGATGGTAGCAAGCACAAAGCACATATTTTTCCGCAGCCGCAGGGGATTGTCCGGCAGCCGGTAGGCGAAGTCTGTGGGCATGTCGTAAAAGGACTGCAGCGCCTCCGTCTCGTTGCCGGTGCGGATGGCTTCGCGCATCTGCTCCTCCAGCTGGTATTGGTAGGCGGTGTTGCTTAAGGCATGCATCGCAGAGGGCGTGTCCGCCAGACGGCTGGTGTCCAGCAAAGGAAGCTCCCGGAAAGCTTCGATGTGAGCGTCCACGAACGGGGCGTAGCAGGTATTCATCATCAGCTGTCCCATCACCGTCGGCTGGGCCACAGGAAACGGAATGGACTGGAGAAAGGTATACAGCTCCGCCGCATATTTCTGCGGCAGTTCCAGCCTTTTCAGAAACTCCGCGGCGGTACGGGAGGTGGACGGCTCTTTGCGGAACGGTCCTGCGGAGAGCGTATACATCATTTTGTTGTCCTTCCAGATGCCCATGACCAGAAAGGAGAGACGCAGGCGGGGACTCTCGTAGAGTCCGTAGACATCAGCGGGCAGCTGCTGCGCGTACTGTTTCAGCTCCTGGACCGTATGAGAAAAGAGCGGTTTGAGAAACTGCGGAGGTTTCAGAGAGTAAGCGCTTGCTGCCACTTGGTCTTCCGAATCGATGACCAAAACGTCAGTCCGCATTATTTCGTGAAGAAACCGGACGATTTTATGAAAATCCATAGAACACCTCTTAAATGGTTATTTTATGATATATTAAGATAATTTATGAAATGCGTCAAGGGTTTATTTGTGTTAAACTATGAATAATTGGTTAAAATGTATAAAAAAACTATGGGAAACGTACGTTTCATATATGAAATGATGCTGCTTCTCCTGAAAGGGGGTTGTAAAGATACATAAAAATGGAAGAGACACCTGTGGATAGCTGCCTTCCGGTATACACAGGTGACAAAGCACGGGAGGCAAAAAACAGCTGAAAAAGCTGCGAAAGGCAGCGGTAAGGAGATGCTTATGGAAGAAAAAAAAGTTAACAGCGGTGTACACCGCGCCCATATCTGGGAAATCATGTTTTACGTATTCAACAATACGTCAACAAACATTTACATGACGCTGGTAGGTTATATCAGCTACTATCTGGTTGGTATCGTCGGAGTCGGCGTTGTGTTCGCAGGTTCCTTCGTAACGTTGATGCGTATCTGGGACGGTGTGACAGACCCATTTGTTGGAATGATCGTCGACAAGACCAACACAAAGTTCGGTAAGAACCGTCCGTTTATTGTCATCGGTAATATTATTCTGTTTGCAACCACATGGATGATGTTCAACCTGATCCCGGGCATGGGAACTGGTCTGAGACTTCCGGTGTTCGTTCTCATTTACATGGTTTACATTATCGGATATACCTGCCAGTGCGTTGTTACAAAATCTGCGCAGACATGTCTGACCAACGACCCGAAACAGAGACCGATCTTCGCGATGTTCGACTCTGTATTTAACCTGCTGGCGATGAGCGTTATCATCCCGATCTTTATGTCCGGTACCCTGCAGCCGAAGTACACCCTGAGCATGGGCGTTGCGGAGCAGGCAGCGAAGATCGACGAGCTGATCGCCCAGAACCCGAATCTGGCAAACGTTCTGACCGAGGATTCGTCCGGCAACATGCTGCTGAGCGCATTCTACAACCCGGAAATGTTTACATACATGCAGCTGCTGTTCGGCGGCATCGCCGCGGTGCTGGCTGTACTGGCGATCATCGGTCTGTGGAGAAAAGACCGTCAGGAATACTTTGGAACCGGTCAGGTTCAGAAGATCACCTTCCGCGATTATGCGGACGTTATGGCTCACAACCGTGGTATCCAGATGCTGGTATTTGCAGCATCCTCTGATAAACTGAGCGCAAGTATGAAATCCAACAGTACCGTTATGATCTGTCTGTTCGGTGTTATCTGCGGAAACTACGCGCTGTTCGGATCCAACGCGGCAATCTCAGCGGTTCCCACCGCGGTTCTGTCTGTACTGGGAATGGGTATCATTGCCCGTAACATGGGACAGAAAAAAGCTCTGATCGTAGGTACTCTCGGCTCTCTGGCATCCGCGGCAGGAATCCTGCTGTTAATGCTTCTGGGCGACCCGACTTCAATGAGCCTTCCGACCTTCAGTCTGACCAGTCCTGCAACATGGGCAAACCTGTTCGTAGGTTCTCAGTGGAGCCTGTTCGGCGTTGCGTTCATCGTGCTGTACTGCCTGATGGCAGGTTTCTCCGGTATCGCCGGTTCCATCGTTATCCCGATGACCGCGGACTGCGCCGACTACGAGGTTTACCGTTCCGGCAAATATGTGCCTGGTCTGATGGGAACACTGTTCAGCTTTGTTGACAAGATCATCAGCTCTCTGGCAAGTACCTTTGTATCTCTGATGTTCGCGGCAATCGGATTTACCTCCGTACTGCCGACGGTTGAGACACCGTACAGCACAGGTATCTTCTGGGTGACCATGGGATGTTTCCTTGGCGCACCGACCATCGGCTGGCTGTGCAACGTTGTCGCCATGAAGTTCTATCCGCTGTCAAAAGAGAAGATGGAAGAGATCCAAGACCGTATCGCGGAGATCAAGGCAGAGGCTATGAAGCAGAGCAATTAATGGAACTGTTCGTAACTATTCAGCCAGCTGAATAGTTATCAAAATGGAACATCTTGACTTTACGGAACAGTTGTCAAATGAGGTAAGATTACGATTCTTCGGTCTGACCGGCTGCGGGCAAACGCGCCGGCCGGGCCGGAGAACTACATTTCAAGAAAGACTGGGGATGGCAATGATGAAACAACAGACACAGAAGGAACAAAAGCAGAGCACGGAGGATAAGATCCGTCAGATGGTGGAAACAGATCTGGCGCTCCAGGACGCCATGGAGGAAGCCGGCATGGAGGCGAAGACCTACGGCATCTGGGGTCCAATCTGGAAGCTTCTGAAGCGGCGCGACGAGAGAAAACTGCGTGTGCTGAGCAAGAAAAAGTACATTCTGTTTTTGATCTTTACCGGCTGGATGGGAGGACATCGTTTTTACGCGGGACACTACTACACAGGGGCGCTGTATCTGATGTTTTTCTGGACGCTGATCCCGTTTATGATGACGGTGATCGATCTGATGCAGATCATTCCCGTGAAGGCCGACGAAAACGGAAATATCAGATTCTGAGATGCGGATACTCCGTTTACCGTGCGTTGGAGAGATGAAAAAGAAAATGTTTTAAGACGCGAAACGCGACCGGCAGGAAACTGTGCCGGGCGCGTTTCGCGTCTTGCCGTTCAATCGCGTAACAATTCAGCCTGCCGCTGTCCCGCAAGGTGTTTTCGCGCAGAATGCGCGAAAATCCCGGGGCCTGCAGCGCGAAACTGTATGAAAGGCTGTTTCTGTGCATTGCGAAGCGTGTAATCGTTCGGAAAGGCTGAGCTGTAACGCAATCGTTGTTTTAATGGCTACCGCGCCATCTCCAGCATTTTGTTTTTGATATCCTGCTCCAGCTGCGCCAGCTCTGCCTCGGCGGCTTTCCGCTTCTGGCGTCCGTCCTCCTGGATCTTCATAACCTCGTCCAGAGTGGAGATCAGGGTCATGTTGGTCTGCTTCAAGGTCTCCATATCCACAATGCCCCGCTCGGATTCTCTTGCCGTCTCCAGCGTAGCCGTTTTCAGGTTCTGGGCATTCTTTTTCAGAAGCTCGTTGGTCATATCCGTCACCTGGCGCTGTGCCTTGGCCGCTTCCGTGGAATGATGGATGCCAAGGGCAATGACCATCTGGTTTTTCCACAGAGGGATGGTGTTGACGATGGTGGACTGGATTTTTTCCGCCATCACTGAGTCGTTGTTCTGGATCATGCGGATCTGGGGCGCGGTCTGGATAGACACCATCCGGGTCAGCTCCAGGTCGTAAAGCTTTTTCTCAAAGCGGATACACAGATCCTCCAGGTCTTTTGCTGCCTGCGCGTCCTCGGCCAGGCCGGAGCGCTGGGCTTTGATCTTTTTCTCCTGCAGCTCGGTGGTTCTTACCAGCTCCAGTTTTTTCTTTCCTGCCAGAATATACATGGTCAGTTCCTTGAAGTAGGAGAGGTTTTGCTGGTACATCTGGTCCAGCACAGCGATGTCCTTCAGCAGCTGGCGCTGATGTCCTTCCAGCGTATCACAGATTTTGTTTACATTGACCTCTGCCTTGTCATACTTGGCTTTCATGGCAGCCAGCTTGTTGCTGCTGCGTTTGAAGAAAGAGAAGGGGCCTTTTTCTTCTTCCGCCGCGTCAAAGGCACGCAGTTCTGTCACCACGCCGGCCAGCAGGTCGCCCACCTCGCCCAGATCCTTGCTGCGCACATTTTCCAGGGTTTTCTCGGAAAAATCCGCCATCTTCTTCTGGGCGCCCGCGCCGTACTGGAGAATCCCGTTGGTGTTGTTCAGGTCGATCTGGGTGACAAAGCTGTCCACAATGTTCCGCTCCTCGGCGGAGAGGACCGTCTCATCCATCACTTCCTGCTTTTTTTCCTCCTGAACAGCCGGCGCTTCCGGCTCCGGAGCGCCGAAACTCAATGTTGGCGCAGCGGTAAAATCTTTTACTTCACTCATGACACTTCTCCTTTACCGTATTCTCAAAATTTCATTTTGTTTCCTGTCAGGCCTTCCTGGGCGAGCATGGTCTCCAGCACCGAAATATCCGAGGAAATATCCCAGGCGGTGCTCTGGAACAGATCGTTCAGCAGCGTCTCGAAAGCGTTGTTGATGGTGTCCAGGGTTTCCTCAATTTCCTGTTTGGTCTTGCGGATGTTTTCGCTCTGGATGGGTTCCTTCTCGAAACTGCGGTAGGAATCCAGCAGTTTCCAGGTGGTCGGCATATAATAATTCATAAATTTCTGGAGCTCCTGCGCCTTTTTCGGCTGCTTTTTGACGGCCTCCAGAATGCGGGAGACGATCAGCTCCAGCCGGCGGATCTTTTCGGCGATTACTGCGCCGGACAAGTCGTTGGCACACTGGTGGATGTTGGAGAGATACGTTTCACATTCCTTCACCATCTCCAGATATTCGGAGGAAAGTCCCTTTTCGGTCAGCTCCTGCTCCCGCTGTGCCTCCTGTTTTATTTTCTCCGCCTGCTCCCGTTCCAGGTCCAGATATTGCTGGTACATCTTGTCGGTGATCATCAGGCAGGTTTCCTTGCGGTCCAGATGGCCCTGGCGGAACATGCGCTTCTCCAGCATGGCGTGTAATTCGTCCAGGGTGTCCTCGCGGGAAAGATTCAGCCGTTCCGAAAGCTCCTCCACGGTGATATAGTCCCGGGGGCCGATAAAATTCTGGCTCAGGCGAAAATGCTTGCAGAGCCTGCGGTTTGTTTTTCCTTTGCGGATCAGGTAGCCGCCGCCGATGGTGGGCAGCAGACAGCACAGGAAGGCAAAGATGATTCCAATACCGAAAGAACCGGTTCCGGACAGCACGCCGATGATGATGGAGAGCAGCGGAAAGCCGAAAACCACAGCCAGAAGCACTCCCATGGTAGTCTGAAATCCGCCGAGAAACGCCACGTCGGTGGTAGACATAAACAGATGTCTGCGCATAAGCGTCCGGGAGGCCGGCGGCTGCCATTGGTACCGCTGCGGTTGTCCGGAACTGCGGGTTTCCGGCGGCTGGCTGGCGCGGTTTTGGCGGTAAGGACCGCGGCTGTCCCTGCGCCGGTAATTCTGCCGGTCATAGGGGGCGCCGTCAGCGGAAGATGAGCGCCAGCTGTAGGTCTGGCGGCCGTTTGCCGTCTGCCGGCCGGAGGGATCCTGCCCGGAAAAATCATAGGGTCTGCCGTTCATGGAATCCGGCTGCCGGTAGCGGCGCTCCTGCTGCTGATACGGCCCCTCCTCCGGCGGCGGATCAAAACGCGGCTCTTCCTTGCGCGGATAGATCAGCTGGTTAATAGAGTCTGTGATTTTCTGATTCAGCTGTTGAAAATTTCTGGAGTTGATGGCGCTGTCCACCAGATTGGTGACATCATCCCCCAGCTTCTTTAAGTCGTCTTCAAAACTCATAAGATATCCTTTCCCTGCGGTTTGGTGTTAAGTTGTTCCGGATAAAAATATTCCCGGTTTTCTGAGAAGCTTCCCTTCGGGTAAACGCCCTGATCGACCAAAGACTGAAGTTCCTGAAAAACCTCCTCCGGCTCCAGGCCTACGGAGGCGGCCAAAGCAGAAACCTCCACCTGTTCCCGGCCGGTCAGAAGCTTTCGGTATTTTTTCAGCTTCCGCTTACGCGGAACGTTTCTGGAGGCCAGAAGCGCGAACAGAAACGCGATAAGGTCCGCTCCAAGAAGAAGCAGGACCACCGCCAGCTTGCGGGCGGAAAATCCTGTCAGACATACGATCAGAAGTCCCAGGACCATAAGCAGAACAAACGTCACCAGATACAGAAAGGCCAGCGCTTCCGGAATGGTCCGGCAGGGCGGGAAGGATGAGTGTTTTTCATTCTGCACTTTCATGAAATCCGTTCCTCGATTCTGGCGCGGGGAGGTCCCGGCGCCGTGTGGGTGTGTGAGGCGCGGCGAAGCCGCGGCTCTGTAAAAACTGTTACACCTATTATACTGTGCCTTCCCCTTTAACACAAGAAAAAGTTCAGGGGGGACGAAAGCGGAACGGCCGAACACAGCGTGGGGCAGGCGGCATGGGGCAGCTGGGGGCGGCTGCGGCGGTGCGGAAACTCTAAACGTGCCGAAGGCCCGCCGGACGGGTACCGGCGCAATTCGACAGGAATGCCTGATGCATTCCCGTCTCAGTGCGCCTCAGGGTCCCGGACGTGAAGTCCGGACCCTGCCCCGTCCGGCGGGCCTTTGGCGCGTTAAGAGTTTCTCGCACCGCCGCAGATGCCCCTCAGCTGCCCCATGCCGCCTGCCCCACGCTGCGTTCGGCCGCTCCGCTTTCTGATTACGGCAGGCGCGGGGCGTCTTCCGGGACGTTGTGGGGTATAGATAGGGGAAGAGGTGCCTTTTGGAAAGGCAAAGAGTTTGCGATGTGATAGCTGTATGAAGCTGTCTGTGCCGCACGGCCTGGCTTCGTTTGATGTTTGGCCAATCTGCTTTCTGGTTACGACAGGCGCGGGGCGTCTTCCGGGACGTTGTGGGGAGTATAGATAGGGAGCGGAGTGCTTTTTGGAAAGTGAAAGAGTTTCCAGGCTGATATAGGTGCAAAGCGGATGCACATTTTGCGCTGCCAGCAAAGTAACAGCATAATAACATCTCCACGTCACGAAGTTAGGAACAGAAAATTTGTGGGTAAAGAAGTAAAGCCGATGCACATTTTGCGCTGTCAACAAAATAACAGCATAATACCATCTCCATGTCACGAAGCCACGAACAGAAAACAGGGTGGGGCGGGGGCATGGGGGATTGGCGGGCATCTGGCAGGGTGCGAGAAAATCTTAACGTCCCGGAGGCGTTCCGGATGGGGCAGGATCCGGACTACACGTCCGGATCCTGAGGCGCACTGAGACGGGAATGCATCAGGCACTCCTGTCGAATTGCGCCGGTCCCCGTCCGGAACCT
>JAGHIA010000030.1 GCA_017887445.1 Fusicatenibacter sp. | reverse complement strand
GGGAGTGAAAAGATATGGAAAAAATAGTTGAAGTATCACAGGAGCAAAAAGAACTTGCGATCGATTTGCTGGTAACTCTTATCGTAGAAGAACTGGAAAAAAATCCTGGCGGAAATCCCACCAGCCTGCTGCATGCGTTTGTAGCCTCAAAAACAGGCGCGCTGCTATATGACGAATCATCAAAACTGTGGTGGAATGGCCCCTCTTATATCGCGGAGCTTTACCGTGAAGAAAAGCAGAAAGAAACGATTTTATAATCGTAACCGTTTCACTTGTAACAGTTCAGCCTGCAGCTATCCCGCAAGGTGTTTTCGCACAGAATGTGTGAAAATCCCGAGGCCTGCAGTGCGAAACTGCATGAATGCAGTTTCTATACATCGCGAAGCGTGTAATCGTTCCGCAACGCTGAACGATTACCTATCATCATCAACAGGAAAGGAAGGAACACCTATGTTTCGACTCTGGGGACGTCTGGTCACCAAAAACAATCAGACAGCGGAAGACATGGTCATCTGCGACGACACAGCGGACACCCGCACCCACAAGATTTTTGGCGGACTGAACAGCATCTGCGACAGCTGGAACCTTGCGGTTCCCATCTGGCTGGACAGCAATATCTCGGATTTCAAGCGTCACAGCAAAACCCGCTTCCGCCAGGACAACTGGATCGAAGAGATTGATTTTGATTTTCTGGAAATCCAGGTGATCGAAGAAGATTGAGATGCCGGGGTCAAAAGCTGGTACCCGCGGAAGGGTTCTGAAAATTCACACGGTTTCGGAACCCAAGAACCAAAAACAGCCGGCCAGGCATGTGCAAAACCTTTCCTTCCGCAAGCCGCTTTTCGCGTTTTGCAGAAAGAAAGGTTTTCGCACTCCCCGGGAGTTCTTTTGTAACAGTTTCCTTAATTCAGATCTTCCCGATCAGCTCACTGTGGCTGCCATCCCGCAGGAATACCGGGATCTTTTCAATGGGCGCGTCAATCTCATAGAAACGGCCGCCTTCGTAAACCTTTCCGTCGCTCATATCCGTCCAGGACGCGCCCGCCGGAAGGTATACGCTTCTTGACGTTACGCCCGGCTGTACCACCGGCGCCGCCAGGATATCGGAACCGAACAGAAACTCGTCTGTGATGTCCCAGCAGGTTTTGTCTTCCGGGAACTCGTAGAACAGCGTTCTCATAACCGGATGGCCCTGCTCGTGAGCCTGGCGCATCGTCTCTCTGGTATAATCTCTCATAGCCTCCCGCAGCTGGATATATTTCACCAGGATCGGGGTGTTTTCCTCGCCGAAGCTCCATACTTCGTTATCCGCGCCTGTCCACTCCCGCTCTTCTCCGGCTTTGTTGATGATCTGCTCGTGAGGATTGCGGCTGCCATGAAGTCTCATAACCGGGCAGAATGCGCCAAACTGGAACCAACGCACCAGCAGCTCGCGGAATCCCTCGTCCTCAATATTTCCTCCGTGGAAACCGCCGATATCCGTGGTCCACCACGGAATGCCGCTCAGTCCCATATGCAGGCCCGCGCAGATCTGCTTGCGGAAGTCTTCCCAGTTGGAGAAGATATCGCCGGACCATACCAGCGCGCCGTATCTCTGGCTTCCCACCCACGCGCAGCGGGCAAGGTTCACGATATCGTCCTGGCCGTTTTTCTTCTGTCCCTCATAGAACATGCGGGCGTACTCTCTTGGATAGATATTTCCCACCTCGGCCACCGGACCGGCAAAGTAACGGTAGCTTTCAAAATCGTAAGTGGTAAACTCCGGCTCCGCCTCATCCAGCCAGAAAGTCTTGATGCCCATATCGGCATAATTCTTTTTGATCTTCTCCCACACATACTTTCTCGTGCGCGGGTTGGTGGCGTCGAGAAATACGTTGTTGCCGTGGAACACCATCTGCACGTCCACACCGGAATTGGCCTTGACCAGAAGCCCCTGCTGCTTCATTTCCTCGTAGTTTTCACTTCTCCAGTCGATCTGCGGCCAGATGGAAACCATGGTCTCGATGCCCATATCCTTCAGTTCTTTTACCATCGCTTCCGGCTCCGGGAAGTATTCCTCATCGAAGCGGTAATCGCCGCAGCGGGGCCAGTGGTAATAATCGATAACCAGCACGTCCACAGGAATGTTTCTCTTTTTGTATTCCCGGGCAATGTTCAGCACCTGCTCCTGATTGTAATAGCGCAGCTTGCACTGCCAGAAGCCAAGGCCGTACTCTGGCATCATCGGCGCCCTGCCGGTGGCCTGGGTGTAGTTTTTCTCAATCTCCTGGGGACTGTCCCCGGCGGTGATCCAGTAATCCAGCTGCTTTGTGCTCTCCGCTACCCATTCGGTGGTATTGGTCCCGAAATGCACCTCTCCGATGGCCGCGTTGTGCCACAGGAAGCCGTAGCCAAGGCTGGACATATAAAACGGAATACTGGCCTGGGAATTTCTGTGGGCCAGCTCCAGATTGCAGCCTTTCAGGTTCATCCGCTCCTGCTGGTACTGTCCCATGCCGTAGATCTTTTCCTCCGGGTCAGAAAGAAAGCTTGCTTTCAGATGAAAGTTCCCGCCCGGGAGGGTTTTGTAATGCCGCGCTCTCAGGCTCAGCGCGCCGCCGTTGGAGATCTCTTTGAGCAGCACCTCCCCCTTCTGGTTGCAGAAGGTCATCTGCAGCGCGTTTCCCCACGGATTCACTTCCATGACCGCTGTGATCTTTCCGTTGGTGATGGACGCTTTCCACTCCTCAATCTGCACGGAAACCTCTGTTTCCTCCTTGGGCAGAAGGGCGATACTTCCCTCCTCCAGGTCGCTGAGCAGGCCCGCGCGGACTCTCAGACTGTCCGGCATCCACGCTTCCACTTTCACTGTCTCGCCGTTCTGGCGGAAAATCAGGGCGTCGCCCTGTGTCTCAAAAAATCCCATCGTTCTTGCCTCCCATTCTGTGTTGATTCTGTGTTGGATGATGCTTTTATTGTACCATTTCCGGCCGGAAAGTTCCGGCTATTTGATATGAAATACCAGACAAATATTTACCTTTTTCTCTTTCATAACAGGCCGGAAAGCCGGAAAACCTATTTGACAACCGTATCTATTTTCTCTATACTTAACATATCGGTAATCGTTCCGCCTGACGAACGGTTACACATCTCGTACCCATTCGCCCGATATAACCATTCAGCCAACTGAACTGTTATCGCCCAATGAACATTTCAGCCAGATTACCTTGTCCTATCGCGCATAAAAAAAGAAAGGAGTTCGCCTATGCTTTCCCCTCAGAAACAGTCCTACACGACCAAAGACATCTATCAGCTTCCCGACGGGCAGCGGGCGGAGCTGATCGATGGAGCCATGTATCTGATGGCTCTACCCAGTTATCTCCACCAGAAACTGGTGTCCGAGCTTACGCAGGCTATCGGCGCGCATATTAAGTCTCACCACGGTTCCTGCGAGATACTCCCGGCTCCGTTCGCCGTATTTCTGAACAACGACAGCCGAAACTATGTGGAACCGGACATCAGTGTCGTGTGCGACAAAAGCAAGGTCTCGGAACGCGGCTGCGAAGGCGCGCCGGATTTTATTGTGGAAATCGTCTCTCCCTCCAGTATGCGCATGGATTATCAGATAAAGCTTTTCAAATACCGGACAGCCGGGGTGAAGGAATACTGGATTGTAAATCCCAGTACAGAGACGGTGACAGTCTACGGCTTCGAGCAGGACGACCATTCCGGCCAGTACCGCTTTGATCAGCCGATTACATCCGTAACCCTGGACGGCCTTTCCATCACGCTGAAACATCTGCTTGATTGAACCGTCTCACAGCAATGCCGCTTGAACGAATCACCTCGCAGCAATGTCGCGGAGAATTAAACCTTAAGATGCTAAAATACCTGCAAAAAAACAGTCCGGAACGCTGGGTATTCTCCCAGCCGCTCCGGACTGTATCTTTTTGCAACAGATCAGCTGGCTGAACTGTTACCATGAATTCAACTCTATGTGTCCATGCGCCTTGCGGCGCATGCCTGTTTTCATGGACGCATCTTCTGCTTTCTCATGTGCCCGGAATTCCCGCGCACACTCTGGCTGTGGAAAAATCATAACCATTCCTCTTCATGGAACGGCAGAAAAATTTTTTACAGTCTTTTCAGCAGTTCTTCGCGCTCTGCCTCATAGCCTGGTTTTCCAAGCAGCGCGAACATATTCTTTTTATAACTCTCAACGCCCGGCTGGTTGAACGGATTAAAGCCGGATACATAGCCGCTGATGCCGCACGCGACCTCGAAGAAGTAGAACAGCTGTCCCAGATAGAACTCGTTCTGCTCCGGAATGTTGACGATCAGGTTCGGCACATTTCCGTCGGTGTGCGCCAGGATCGTTCCGTTCATTGCGCTCTTGTTGACGAAATCCACGGTCTTTCCAGCCAGATAATTCAGGCCGTCCAGGTCTACGGCTTCCTCGCCGATGGTCAGCTCAGCACGGGATTTCTCCACGTTCATAACTGTCTCAAACATAATTCTGGAACCGTCCTGAATAAACTGTCCCATGGAGTGAAGGTCTGTGGTCAGGTCTACGGAAGCCGGGAAGATTCCTTTCTGATCCTTTCCTTCGCTCTCGCCAAACAGCTGCTTCCCCCACTCAGATTCATAGTGGAGGCTCGGTTCATAGTTGCACAGGATCTCCACCGCTTTGCCCTTGCGGTGCAGAATGTTGCGGACTGCCGCATATCTCATTGCATCGTTCTCTGCAAACGGAGTGTTCAGGGCAAGCTCTCTTCCGGATGCCGCGCCTGCCATCAGCTGGTCGATATCCGCGCCGGATACCGCGATGGGCAGAAGACCTACCGCTGTCAGTACGGAGAAACGTCCTCCCACATCATCCGGGACAACAAAGGTCGCGTAGCCTTCCTCGTCGGCCACATGTTTCAGAGCGCCCTTCGCCTTGTCTGTGGTGGCGTAGATACGTTTCGCAGCGCCTTCCTTGCCGTATTTTTTCTCCAGCATCTCCTTGAATACGCGGAACGCGATCGCAGGTTCGGTGGTGGTTCCGGATTTGGAGATCATATTGATGGAGAAATCACGGTCGCCAATCACGTCGATCAGTCCCTGGATATAACTGCTGGAAATGCTGTTTCCCACATAATAAATTTCCGGAGTTTTTCTCTGCTCCCTGGTAATGTTATTGTAGAAGCCGTGGCGGAGGAACTCGATGGCCGCGCGCGCGCCAAGGTAAGAGCCGCCGATACCGATGACCAGCAGAACCTCCGAATCGCTCTGGATCTGCTTCGCCGCTTCCTTGATGCGTGCAAATTCCTCTTTGTCATAGTCTACCGGCAGGTCGATCCATCCCAGGAAGTCGCTGCCCTGACCGTTTCTGGACAACAGCACCTCTTTGGCAGAATTGGCGATCTGCTCAAAGGACGCGATCTCGTTCTCGCGGATAAATCCTGCTGCCTTTGAATCATCGAATGTTACTTTTGCTCCCATAACACTTTACTCCTTTGCATTTATTTTGCAGTGACAAATCTATAAGAAAAGAAAAAGGGTCTGCCACACACTTCAAGTGTAGCAAATTCGTTCTTCTTTATCAAGTATCAGAAACCGAAAACTCTCATTTTATGCAACCGTTCAGCGTTGCTGAACGATTACACGCTTCGCGATGCACAGAAACTGCATTTCATGCAGTTTCGCGCTGCAGGCCTCGGGATTTTCGCACATTCTGCGCGAAAACATCTCGCGGGATAGTGGCCGGCTGAACTGTTACCATTTTATACCCGCTATTCGTAACTATTCAGCCAGCCGGATCATTCCCTCATTTCATATACTCCCGGATAATCTCCCGCATCAGCTTTTCCTCCTCGGGAGTGAGCATTCCGGAAAAACGGCTGTCCGCCGCCGCGGTCTGGCGGATTCCTTCGCGCACCTGGCTGATCTGCTCTTCCTCTTTTGACCCGCTCTCCGGCTCCCAGGATCTGTCGTTCATAGCCTGCCTGTCCCGTTTCTCTTTGGAGCGCCTGTCCCGCTTTTCTCCGGACATGGGCGCGTAGGCCGGCTGCACCTGTTTTTCTCTGCCGTTTTCCAGATAATCGGTCCATCCGTCCAGAAGTATCTCCTCTTTTCCCGAGAAGTCAAAATTTATCCGTAAAAGCAGGAGGCCGCAGATGATCACGCCGCCTGCCACTGCATACTGCACCCAAAGATACGTCTCATACTCATAAAGATACATCACAAGAATGCTGAATGCCAGGATCGCGAAAGTGACTGCCGCCGCATTCTGGCTCCCCGCTTTCAGCGCCTGCACTCCGATCCCCGCACTCTTTCCCCTGGCCATCTGGCTGCGCAGAAACGCGCCGAGATTGGCGATTGGCTCTTTTCGTTCCTCTACATTCTGCAGAAGCTGGCCTGTCCATTTCAGTCTGGGCTTGTCCAGCCGTTTCAGATCTTTGATCGCCTTGCTGTAAAAGTGATTGCTCCAGAACAGACACCATACTCCTGCGATGCCTGCTGCTATCATTGCGTACAAGAACAGATTCTGATTCATGCATGTCTGCAGCATATATTTGCCCCCTATTTTTTATTTTCTGCCGGGCCCGGCATGGGAACATTATAAGCCTGAGATCTGGATTTGCAAACAAAAATCGTTCGTCAAATTCCCGGAAAAAGGTACGGTTCTCCTGCCAAACATGCGGTTTTACAGGCGTTTCACCATTTCCTGCGTCAGATTGACACAATGCTGCGCCGCTTTTTTCTCAAATTCCGGATAATCCATCGTTGCGCTGTCGTCCGCCTTATCGGAAATCGCCCGGAGGATCACATAGGGGATGCCGTTGAGATACGCGCCCTGGGCGATCGCGCCGCCCTCCATCTCTGTGCAGTAACCGTCCAGGCTTTCCACCAGCGTCTGTTTCAGAGCCTTGTCCGACACAAACTGGTCGCCGCTGAGCACCCGCCCGGAGAACACGCGGATATCCGGATTCACCTCCCGGCACGCTTCCTCGGCAATCTTCCGCATATGTTCGTCCGCCGCAAAGGCAAACACAGGAATCTGGGGAATCTGTCCCCTCGTATATCCCAGCGCGCTCACGTCCATATCGTGCTGAACCGCGTCGGTGGAAACCACAATGTCGCCAATATTGATCTCGCTGCGGAGAGAACCGGCCACGCCGGTATTGATCACACCGTCCACGCCGAAGGAATCCACAAGAATCTGGGTGCAGATGCCTGCGTTCACCTTGCCGATTCCGGAACGGACCACCACCACGGGTTTGCCGTTCAGAAGTCCCTCGTTAAATTCCATGGAGGCCTTCACGGTCACGGTGACATCTGTCATCATTTCCTTTAACTTTGCCACCTCGATCTCCATTGCTCCGATAATTCCTATTTTCTTCATGTTTTTCCTGACCTTTCTCTTTTCTCAGAATATTTATCCATTCACTGTCCCTGTCTCAGTTTCTGTGCATTGCGAAGCGTGCACAGACACTACGTTTTCATACGGTCTGCGAGTAAATGCGCAGACCTGGCTGAATCGTTACACAACGATCACTCTCCTATCTTAACATATCTCAGGAAATTGTGGTATATTTTTCTTTTCCGTGATATAATACCGTAGATAAACCGTAACCGTTCAGCGGGGCTGAACGCTTACGATAACTCAACAACCATAACGCAAAGGAGGAACCTGAATATGGAATACACAACAAAGGGAACCTGTTCCCGCAAGATTTTATTCGAGATCACAGATGACAATAAGGTACACAACGTACAGTTTGTCGGCGGATGCAACGGCAACACCAAGGGAATCGCCTCTCTGGTTGAGGGTATGGATGCCGACGATGTGATCGCGCGCCTGAAAGGCACCGACTGCAACGGACGCGGAACCTCATGTCCGGACCAGCTGGCCAAGGCACTGGAAGCAGCCAGACAGTAAGCTTAAGCCATTCCCGGCAGCTGTTCAGCCAGTCTGAATCGTTGCCCTTCCCCCGCGCAGCGCATGGGAAGATCCCGAAACAAAAAATATGTTTCCGGTACAGTATGGCCGGCTTCTATATGAAATCTCTTCCATTTTCATATAGAAGCCGGCCATACTGTTTCAGGCCGTTATACGGTCTGCGCAGTAAATGCGCGGACCTGGCTGAATCGTTCCATGTTATCTGTCCCACTTGTCGCAGAGACTGTTGATCTGATCCGCGAACTTGGAAAGGTCTTTGTTGGCCCCGCCTTTGTTACGCTGGATCACCGCCAGCAGACGCTGGCCGGCCGCAAGGAGACGGTTGAAGACAGGATTGCCTGTACCGCGCGCAGATGTGGAGACAACCTTCTTCTCGTAAGGCATTCCCCGCGGAATTTCCAGGAAAGCTCCCGCCATCAGGTCATATTCCGTTCCCGAAAACGGAGCCATGGCCGGATATCCCAGTTCCTTTCTCAGCCGCTCGGCAAAAAACTCCGTAACCTTGTCTTCCCCGTGAGTGACAAACACCTGCTCCGGCTTTACTTTAAAGTGCGCGGCCCATTCCATCAGCCCTTCGCTGTCCGCGTGGCCGCTGACACCGGGAAGCTGACAGATCCTGGCGTTTACCTGAACCTCATCGCCCAGGATCTTCGCCTCGGTGGCTCCCGAGAGCAGATGACGCCCCAGGGTTCCCGCCGCCTGATAGCCGACAAACAGGATCGTACACTCTTTTCTCCACAGATTATGTTTCAGATGATGCTTGATCCGTCCGGCATCACACATTCCGCTGGCCGAAATGATCACCTTTGGATGATCCTGAAGGTTGATCGCCTTGGATTCCTCGGAAGTAATGGTCAGTCTCAACCCCGGAAACTGGATGGGGTTGATGCCCTGGGCCAGAAGCTTTGCCGCTGCGGAATCGTAGCAATCCTGTTCATGATCCTTGAAAATGTTGGTGGCCTCCACAGCCAGAGGACTGTCCACATAAACCTGGAAGATCCCATGACCCTGCACCAGCCTGCGCTCCTTGATCTCCCGGAGGAAGTACAGCATCTCCTGGGTCCGGCCCACCGCAAAGGACGGGATGACCACGTTTCCTCCCTGGTCAAAGGTTTCCTGGATCACCTGCGCCAGCTCCGCCACATAGTCCGGCCGTTCCCCGTGGCTTCTGTCTCCGTAGGTGGACTCCATGATCACATAATCCGCTTCATTCAGATAATGAGGATTATTGATCAGCGGCTGATCGATATTTCCGATATCTCCCGAGAACACCAGCTTCTTTGTCACCCCATCCTCCGTCAGCCACAGCTCGATGCTGGCGGAGCCCAGCAGATGACCTGCGTCCACAAACCGCACGCGGATTCCCTCCGCCAGCTCTACCCGCTTGTCATAAGGAAATCCCACAAGATGCTGGATAACGCCCAGCGCGTCCTCCATTGTATACGGCGGCACGTATTCCTCCTTGCCCGCCCGCCGGTTTTTGCGGTTTCTCCATTCCGCCTCCGACATCTGAATGTGCGCGCTGTCGCGGAGCATAATGTTGCACAGATCCACCGTGGCCTCCGTCATATAGACATCCCCCCGGAAACCGTGGGCGTAGATCAGCGGAAGATTTCCTGAATGGTCGATGTGCGCGTGGGTGATCAGCACAAAATCCAGCTGCGACGGCGGAACAGGAATCGGCCTGTTCTCGTAAATCTGCGGCCCCTGCTCCATTCCGCAGTCCACGAGGAATTTTTTTCCGGCTGCTTCTATATAATAGCAGCTGCCAGTCACCTCATGTGTCGCCCCCAAAAACGTGATACGCATACTTCAAGCCCCCTTTTGGTCTGAAATCTAATGTTGGACATTGTTTATTTGCAGTTTTATATTAGTATTATATACAAAATTTTTGAAAATGTATAGGTTTTCTAATGAAAGAGACGATTTCATTGCCATAAAAAAAGAACTGCGCGCACTGACTTGCCCTCGTCAATGCGGCAGCTCTTTTTGTTTCAGCCGTTTGAAATTTTCGAGACTTTCATACGTTTGAAATAAGGTTTCCGGCGCTTACCGGGATCGCAACTTGGCCCTTTGCTCTCCCGGCCCGCCTTCATGTAAAGCCTCTGTGACTCATGTTCCGTTTTTTCGTTCTCCGGTGCATGAATCTTTAAAATTTTCCATTCCATTCCTTTTGTCGGGCGATTTTAAATCTTATTCGTTTCTTCGGTTTTTGCTTGATTGTGAGTTTGGATGCAAATCCCAAATAGAAGACCGCCTTCCTTTTTGTTAATGGAACATTCTGGCTCTTTCTTTAGTATTTTTTTATTTTTTATTTTCCGGACGTCTCACTGTAGTGTAGTGTCGGTTTCGCGCATTCACAGGACACATCACTTGATACTTTCCTTCGCGCTGGCATTTGTACCGTGTACAACTGAAAGTTTCCAAAAGGTTTATATACGATATAACGGTGGGGTGTGAGGACTAGCCGATGTAGATGCCGT
>JAGHIA010000029.1 GCA_017887445.1 Fusicatenibacter sp. | reverse complement strand
TAGAAATTCTTTCCCGTGGTACACTTGCGCCGGGACAGACACTGGAAGGCTTTTTCGCTGGAGAGTCAATCCCGGTGAATAAGAAGCTGTCTGAGATTTTCCTGCAATTGCATATCAGTGAGAAAACGGGCAGAGGGGTGCCGATTGTCACGCAGCGCTATGGAAGAAACGCCTACGAATTCAGGGAGAATTCGATTGTTGTCACGATTCCGTTTAACTGGATTAAAGCCATGGGCGATAGAGTGGGTAATAAAGAGGGCAATAAAGGGGGTAATAAAAACCGCGAGTATGGCTTGAATCAAACACAAGTGCGTATTCTTGCTGAAATAAGAAATAACCCCAACATTACAAAGGTACGGCTGACGGAACTGCTCGGTTTGGGGAAGACTACAATTGACAATGGATTGTCAGTACTGAAAAAATATGGTTATATAGAGCGTGTTGGATCCAGGAAAGCAGGATACTGGAAAGTTAATGAGGATTGATATGTTTCCGAAGACGACCAAACGCAATGATATGTTTCCTCATACGGATGACATTCATGCTGGTGTCTCGGGGCATGTGGACTGCGTACTATTGATGTCAAGAAAAGATAAATAAAAGCTGAAAAGTGGCGTATTTCCGTACTTTTTCGGAAGTTAGGATAAGAAACCTAACTTCTGAAAAGGCTCGGTTGTTTTATATGGAAATATATCTACTGCAAAATTTGTATCGAGTTGTGATTTCGGATTAGATAACGCAAATTGAGTGAGCGGATTGGATGTTAGAAGGTGGATAATGGATAGAATTTATTTTTCAAATAGCAATTTACGAATCAGAAGCATGAAAAGTGATGATGCTAAAATAATATACGATACATATTTATCATATGGGTGGCATCCTTCCTTGGAAACATATGAAAACTATTATAAGGAACAGGAAGAAAGCAAAAGGATGGTATTTATTGCAGAATATGAAGGAGCGGTATCTGGACTATGTACTTTGGTATTGAATCCCACGGAAGGACCATTCTCAGGTATGGGTTATCCGGAAATAGTTGATTTAACAGTTTTTTTCCATGTTCATAACAAAGGAATAGGGAACAAACTTCTTGATGTTGTTGAACGAGAGGCAGCAAAAGTATCTGATACCGTATATTTGGCGGTTGGTGTTCATTCGGGTTATGGCGCGGCACAAAGAATATATGTGAAACGTGGTTATATTCCAGACGGTAGCGGTGTTTGGTATCAGGGAAAGCAATTAGAGCAGTATGCGCCATGCTGCAATGATGATGACCTACTTCTCTTTATGGCAAAAAAATTATAAGGCAGAAAGTAAGACGGGAGGCGTTATTGGCGGAGAATCCGATTGCAGAGAACAAGCGGATTGAAGCATATAAGGCCAAATGGTGCGCATGATTCTGACTGGCATTTATACCGCGAAAGCACTTTCCGATGAGGGACGGTCGTCTGCCTTGTCGCTGAGGCCCGTTGTCAAACTGACTGTGAATAAAAGTCTCACAAACACAAATATCCGCCATATCAATCCAGATATGACGGATATCTATAAATTTATTTTAGATATCTCGGTTGTCTACTTGACAAGGGGCTGATCATTACTTACAAACTTATTATACGAGGAGATTGAGAATGAAAGAGCAAGAGAAGAAAAAATTATTGACACAGGAAGATATAATGAGGCTTTTGGATTCATGTTATGGAAAATGTTTACATGGAGTACCAAAAGTAAGTTCTAGCGTTGAAAGTATGGCGAATGATTATTTGACGAAATATCCTACGAAGGAGGAAGCGTGTAAAGCGATGTTGCGAAATCAGATTGCGAAGTGTACGACATCAGGGTTTGTAACAGGCTTTGGAGGCATTATTACAATGCCAGTGACGTTACCTGCAAATGTTGGGAGTGTATTATATGTGCAGATGCGCATGATAGCGTGTGTGGCATATATGAATGGATATGAGTTAAATAGTGATCAAACGCAGACATTTATATATGCTTGTTTGGCTGGAGTGGCTGTTAATGAATTGATAAAACAAGCTGGAATTAAGTTTGGAATCAAATTTGCAAATGGGTTAATAAAGAAAATTCCGGGAAAAGTATTAACGAAAATTAATCAGAAAGTGGGCTTCAGATTCATTACAAAGTTCGGTACAAAGGGAATAGTGAATCTTGGAAAGATGCTGCCTGGTGTAGGTGCGGTGGTTGGCGGTAGCCTAGATTTGGTAGAGACAAAAATAATTGCAAACAGGGCTTATAAATGGTTTTTAGAGGGAGATTTCACTGATGAGAAAACAACGGAAGAAGTAATTGTAGATGTGGATGTGACCGATTTTGAGGACGCTTTGTCGGAAGAATAGTGAGATTATGAAAAATTTTATCAGAGAAGACCAGTTGTTTTCTCTCTGTGGCTTAAATTGCGGATTATGTTCCATGCACTTAGGGGGACATTGTCCCGGTTGTGGGGGCGGAGCAGGAAATCAGCCCTGCAAAATAGCAAAATGTAGTCTGGAGCATGGAAAAATTGCATATTGCAATCAGTGTGAGAGTTTTCCCTGTGAAAAGTATTCGGGAGAAGATGAATATGATTCCTTTATTACATACCGCAACAGATACCGGGATTTTGAGAAATTGAAAAAAATTGGCGTAAAAGCATATCAGGAGGAGCAGAGGGAGAAAGCTGCTATATTAAAGGAATTGCTCGAGAATTATAATGATGGAAGAAAGAAAACATTTTTTTGTTTGGCAGTGAACCTTCTGGAGTTGAATGATTTACGAAAAGTGATGGGACAGATAAAAGAAGATGCGCCGGAGCTTTCCGTAAAAGAAAAGGCGGCTCGTATGGCAGGATTGTTTCAGGAAGCAGCTGCTCAGAAGGGGATATCTATCAAACTGAGGAAGAGGTCTGCAAAAGAGAAAGAAATGCAGCAGCGCGAACGGATATGAAAAGGGAATTAGGAATAGCAAGATCTGGACTTGCCTGTTGTCTTTATTCTGAACATGAGACATGTTCCGGTTGTGATTCGTGGGAGACATGAGAAGGCTGGTGTTCAGTGAAAAATCTGGAAAAAACGGAGGGAGTAAAACATGTGGGTATGCCCAAAATGCGGAAGAGAATTTAAAAGGACAAATCAGGGACATTATTGCGGAGAACCGCCTAAAACAGTATCGGAATATATCAAATCACAGCCTGGAGGAGCGCAAGACCATCTGGCCACAATCGTGGACGTGATCAGAGCTGGCGTTCCGGGTGTACAGGAGAGTATATCCTGGAGTATGCCTGTTTATGAAAAAGACGGGAAATCCATTTCTTTTTCTGCCTGTAAAAATCATGTCAGCGTATATGTTGGCAGTGAAGCGATTGAAAAATTCGCATCTGATTTAAACGGATTTGTCACAAAGAAAAATGCTGTATATTTTCCTTACAGCAAAAGCCTTCCATTGAAATTGATCGAAGACATGGTGAAATGGTGTATGTTATAAAAGTATTCTATGATTAAGGAGCGAAGATGAATTATATTAATCAGGATGTCCTGTTCTTTTTTGAGAAACATCAGACGGCATTTTCTTTATATGAAGTGTTTGCTGATAACATTGAGGCACGGTTTCCGGATACCAGAATGAAGGTACAGAAGTCGCAGATTACATTTTCTAACCGTCATGTTTATGCCTGTGTTTCTTTTTTGCGCGTAAAAAAGAAAGCGGAGCTTCCGGATGATTATTTTGTTTTGACACTGGGGCTGCCCTATGCTCTGGAATCGGGGCGTGTGGCAGTAAAGACAGAGCCTTACCCAGGGCGCTGGACGACACATATTGTGATAAGTAAAAGCTCAGATTTGGACGAAGAACTGTTTGGATGGGTGGATCAGGCGTACGAGTTCTCGGAGAAAAAGTAAAGAAGCTGCTCTCTGTGTCTGGTTTCTTGGTTTTTGGTTCTTGGTGCTGGTTGCAGTTAGGATTTCAACTAACCTCTGGTTTCCGGTGCTGGTTCTTTCATTAAGAACAATGCATAAAAATTATTTCTAACGATAAAATATAAGCATTTTACATAGATAATAAAACACGCTACAATGAAGGTGTTCCGGACGGAGCACCTTTAATTTTTTTACATGGTAAAGCATTCGAGGTGAAAAGATGACGATGCAGGAAGCAAGCGAGCGCTACAGTATTCCTATTGAGATTCTCAAGGAGTATGAAAGCTGGGGACTATGCGGCGCAGTGAAAAAAGTGATGGGTGCATGGCAGTATGACGACGAAGATATCCGCCGTCTGAGTACTATCATGACACTTCATGACGTGGGTTTTTCCAACGAAGAGGTGGAGAGTTACATGCGGCTGCTGTTGGAGGGAGAAAACACGGAGCAGGAGCGGTTGGCGATGATCAGCCGGCACCGCAACAGTACGTTGGATGAGATCCACTTCAAACAGGCGCAATTAGACCGCCTGGATTATCTGCGATACAAAATCCAGAAGGCAGATCAATCGAAAAAAGCAAAAGAATAACAGGAGAGAGATGACTATGAAAAAAGATTTAGGCAGTGTATTGGCGCTTTATCCCACGCCATTGACGGTAGTGGGCGCTATGGTAAACGGCAAACCCAACTGGCTTCTGGTAGGTCATGTGGGGATCATGGGGCATGACCGCATCATGGTCAGCCTTGCAAAAGCTCATTATACCAATCAGGGCATCCGCGATACGCAGGTGTTGTCTGTAAACATCGTGGACGAAGCCATGCTTTCCAAGGCAGACTATGTGGGCTGCGTCAGCGGCGGCAAGACAGATAAATCCGAGGTGTTCGGCTGCAGCATCGGGCAAAACGGCGCTCCGCTGATCGATGAGGCAAAGCTTTCCATGGAATGCACAGTGGAGGACATCTATGAAACCAAAGGGTTTGACAACTTCATCCTGAAGATTGATCATACCTATGCAGAGGAAAGCATCCTTAATGAAGCCGGGAAAATTGACTACAGTGTTTTCAAACCCATCCTGTTTGAAATGCCCGGTTACACATATCTGAAAACCGGCGGCACTGCCGCAAAGTGCATGACGCTGGGAAAAGAAAAACAATAAAAAGGTCAGGCGGCAGGCGAAGCAATTCTGCCCTGCGGCAGCCGGCCGACGGAAACACCCTTTGAGTATACCTTGATTGCGCTGGAAACAGCGCAAAAAAGTGGAAATACCCTTCGGGTATACCAGAATGCGCTTAAAAGCAGTACAAAAAAAGTGAAAATACCCTTCGGGTATACCTGAATGCAGTTAAAAACAGCGCAAAAAAGTGGAAATACCCTTCGGATATACCAGAATGCGCTTAATATCAGCGCAAAAAAGTGGAAATACCCTTCGGGTATACCAGAATGCGCTTAAAAACAGCGCAAGAAAGTGGAAAGGAGATTCTTAGTATGAAAAAAATTCTTTCTCTTATGTTGACACTCACAATGGTATTTTTCCTTGCCGCCTGTGGAAACAGCGGCACTACGGAAAGCAGTACCCTGGAAGCGGCCTCCAGGCCGGAAAGCTCTGCCGCACCCGGAGAAAATATGTCCTCTTCTGAAAGTACGGTTCCTACTGAGAGTGTACCGCAGGACGGGGAATCCTCTCAGCCGGAAACAGGAACAGGTTCCACATCATTGGTGGTGTATTTTTCCTGGTCTGGCAATACCGAGTCAGTGGCAAATGAAATCCAGGCTCAGACCGGCGCGGATGTTTTTGAGATTGTTCCCGCGGAACCCTATACCGATGACTACGATACCCTGTTGGATATTGCGCAGGACGAACAGGTAAACGACGCTCGCCCAGCGATTGCCGATACCGTAGATAACTTTGAGCAGTACGATGTGGTGTATCTGGGATATCCTAAAATGGAGTATGGTTTTAACTGTGTATAGTGTGTATTAAGTAGGTTTTTTGAGAATGAATGGAACTGTGTACACAAGGAAAGATAAGATTTGTGTATTGTGTTGAGTATAGATCGTATTAGATGAATGAGGGCATGCCCTATGAAGAAACGCGGATTTTTATTGGTAACAGTGTGTATCCTGATAGTCAGTATGTTGGTTGGATGCGGGAGCGGGAATGGTCAAGTGGAAAATCAAGAACAGTTAAATGCAGAGGAAGAAGTTGAGAATGAATCCATTTTAGCCACAACAGAAGAAAATAGTACTGAAGCAAACAGTGAGGCGGAAAAAATCGGTGGTGGAACAGAAGGAAAAACTCTTGTCGTGTATTTCTCAGCTACCGGTAACACAGAGCGTGTGGCGAAAGTGATTGCCGAAACGACAGGTGGAGAATTGTTCGAGCTGGAGCCGGTTACTCCTTATACCAATGAAGATTTGAAATACAATGATGATAATAGCCGTGTGTCTCAGGAATATGCCAATGAAAGCCTGAGGAATGTAGAGCTAGTAGCTGATACCATAGATGATTGGCAGAACGTGGAAAAAATCTATCTGGGTTACCATGTGTGGTGGGAAATTGCAGCATGGCCGGTAAACACTTTTGTAGAGGCAAATGATTTTGCCGGAAAAACTGTCAATCCATTCTGTACATCAGCAAGCTCTGGTTTGGGTGAGAGCGGTAAATTGCTGGAAGAGTTGGCTGGAACTGGAGATTGGCAGGAAGGTATGCGTTTTCGTTCCAGTGATTCTGACGAAGATGTGATAGCTTGGTTGGAGAGCCTGGAGCAGTAATTGAATAGATATTTTTTGATAAGGCATAGTTCGGAAACGGATTATGCCTTTTATAAAGGGAAAATGTGACTGTTTTGAGAGAGGAAGGAGCGGTTCATGATAAAGATTCAATTGGCGAAGCCGTACGGTAGTTGCAGAGAATGAATTGTAAGAGAAAAGACATATCAAAGAAAAAACAACATCTAATTTTATATTTTTGCGAAAATAGATGTTGATTTTTGCTTAAAAAGGCATATACTATAATAGTAAGAGTTCATAGAAGGCAGAATGAGGAGATTAATATGCTGATACAATTTAACTTTAAAAATTTCAAATCATTTCGTGATGAGGTGTCGTTGGATTTGTCAGCGACTAAAATAACAGAACATGAGGATCATGTTGTGGCTATTGCAAATGACAAGTTACTCAAGGTAGCTGCGATTTATGGTGCTAATGCAAGCGGTAAGTCAAATGTGTATGATGCATTTAACTATATGACTTATTATGTGGCAGAGTCGTTTAAATTTGGAGATGAGGATGAAAAACGCCGAAAGAAGGAGGAGGATTATCTGAAAGTCACTCCGTTTCTGTTTGATGATAACAGTCGTAATGAAGAGACTACATTTGAAGTTTTCTATGTTGACAATTCAGAGAATACCGGAAAGATATACCAGTATGGATTTTCTCTAAAAGCAGATGAGGTAGTGGAGGAATGGCTGTATTCCAAGGCTAAAACAGCAAGAAACAATTATAGGACTGTGTTTTACCGTAAAAAAGGTGAAGAATTGGAGATGAATGGATTTTCCAGGAGTCATGTGGAGAATATTAAGGCATCATTGAATAAAGAGTCGCTTATTGTTTCTCTGGGGGCAAAACTGCGTGTTGCAAAACTGAAGAAAGTGAGGGATTGGTTTTTAAACAATGATATCATTGATTTCGGTGACCCGGCAGAAAATTTCTTTCGCTCCAGAGTCCTGCCAGATGGATTTATAGATAGTAAGGAAGTGCAGGAGAATGTGGTAAAGTATTTTGCATCCTTTGATGAGGCAATACAAGATTTTGAAGTGGAAGAATTACCGCCAGAAGATGAGAAAGATATGAGCAAGAGCTATACGATTGATGCTCTCCATAGAAAGGTGGGCAGTAAGGAGATGGCTTCGATTCCGCTAAAACAGGAGTCAAGCGGTACACTGAAAATGTTTGCACTTTACCCATCTTTGAAAGATGTACTGGATAACGGTGGAACATTATTTGTAGATGAACTGAATGCCAGGTTGCATCCATTGCTGGTTCGGAATATCATACTGACCTTTTTATCGCCAGAAATTAATACGCAGAATGCTCAGATTGTTTTTACTACCCATGACATCTGGCAGTTTTCCAATGAATTGCTGCGTAGGGATGAAATCTGGATGGTAAACAAGAACATAGATGGGGTATCAGATTTGTATTCTTTGGCCGAGTTTAAAGACGAGGAAGGCAATAAAGTACGCAGAGATGAGGCACTGGCAAAGAATTATCTTACAGGTAACTATGGAGCTATTCCGGCACTGAAACCGATGAAGATGCTTACAGGGAGGGCTGCGGATGGCGAATAAAAGTGGAGGAAAGCCCAGCGACCGCAGAGCCGGGAAAAGAAAAGACCGGAACCAGCGTGTGGGAATAAGAGTACCAGAGTTAGGATATTATCTAATAGTGACAGATACAGAGGAAACAGAAAAGAACTATTTTGAGGGTTTGCGGGACAGTATTCCGGCAGAGCTGAAGGATCGTCTGGTAATAAAGGTGGAAAAAGCGAAGACGGTAGAATTGGTGGAACGGGCACTGGAACTTGCGAGTAAGGAGCCACAATACCGTATCCCTTGGATTGTATTTGATAGGGATCAGGTAAAGAATTTTGACAATATTATTCAGGCGGCAGAAAAAAGTGGTGTTGGTGCAGGCTGGTCCAATCCTTGTTTTGAGATTTGGATGTATGCTTATTTTGGAGAGATGCCGGCAATACAGGAATCTTATACATGCTGTGACCGGTTTGCGGATAAATTTGAGCAGGTTACAGGGCAGAAATATCTTAAGAAGGATAAGGATATTTACCGCAAGCTGGTGCAGTATGGGAATGAGGAAAAGGCAATTCAAATAGCGGAACGGTGCTATAAGAAATGTGTAGATGATGGAAAGAAAAAGCCATCGGAGATGTGGCCGGCTTGTATGGTGCAGCGGTTAGTAGGAGAAATACAGCGTAAAGTTGAGGGAGAATATTTTGAAAGATAGAAGTGCGGTTAGTACCTTAAAGGGTTATTTCTACCAATTTGACTTTACTATTTTGCAGTTGTTGAAGCTTGAACATATGACAGATAAAATAATGGTAGAAGGAATTGAGGATGTTGATGTAACATCAGCAGATAATAAAATAGCAATTCAATGTAAATATTATGAAGGTACTGAATATAATCATTCTGTAATATCGGAGGCTGTAAAATATTTATTAGTGGATTTTGCAGAGAGAAAAAATAATGGCAAGAATAAAATAAAATATATGTTATATGGATATTATTCAACAGGGCAGGACAAGTTTCCAGATACATTAGATGTTCCATTTCTTAAACAGAAGTTTTTGACACATAAGCGGAAGATAAAAGACAGTGATCGATATGAAATTATTGAGGAATATAAGTTGCTGAACCTTTCAGATACTGATTTAGAAGAATTTCTTTCATTACTGAAAATAGATGTAAATGCACAAGCATTTCAGCAACAAATACACGATATTTTTGATAAAATTGTTGACAATTTCAAGTGTACAAGATTCGAGGCCGAACACTATTATTATAATAATGCATTGAAAGTTATAAAAAATATTGCAATCTGTCAAATTCCTTCAGAAAGGGAAATTTCAAAAGGAGAATTTTTAGAATGCATAAATAAAAAGGAAATACTTTTTAATCAGTGGTTTTACTTATTTAGGACGCAAAAAGCAGTATTCAAAGAAATACGAAAAGAGTATTTTACATGTTTTAATGTTTCGCCATATGAACGTTTTTTTCTGATCGATGCTGGAAAGACTGGTTTTGAGCCAATAATCTTAAAAGATTTAGCTTATTTGCTCATAAAAAAGTGGTCAAAGTGCTCTAAAAGAGAAAGACAATCCTTTTGTCCATATGTTTATTTTCATAATATTTCAGAAGAACAATTGGCAATGATTAAAGGGGAGCTATTTAGAGAAGGAGTAGTTTTCGCCGATGGTTTTCCATTTTATATGTCAGATTTTTATCCTGACGCATTGACTGTAGCAGCAACTTTTGCAAACAAAATTGCAATAAAATTTATAAATGATATCGTAATGTTAGATGAAGTGATTTCCAAGATTCATAAAAAAATAGAGATTTATCAGTTTTACATAGATGAAATTTTTTATAATGGATCTGATGAGGTAAAACATATAAAAATACAAATAGAAAAACCTAATAATATAAAGGAGATTGTGTAATGGTTGAAAAAATAAATGCGGAAGTAATATCTGTTTATCCCAATAAGATAAAGATTGCTGTTGATGATTTGTCTGAATTTCAGGTAGCAAATGAATCATTAAAAGTAGGCTCTTATCTTCGAATTGCAGATAATGAAAATGCAGTTTTAATTGCGATTATTGAAAACTTTTCAATAGAAGTCAAAGATAGTGGTGAACGAACATATAATATTGAAGCATTACCATTGGGAATGTTGGTAGGGGATGAATTTATTCGTGGAGGAGATACGATTGCAATTCCGCCAAAGAAAGTTGAACCTGCCTCAAAGGAAGACATTAAAAAAATCTTTATGGAATCAGTGGGTGAGGATGAGCAATTTCTTTTTTCAAGATTATCTTCCGATAGAGAAATTCTTATTCCAGTGAATGGAAATAAGTTTTTTAATAAGCATATAGCAATTGTAGGATCAACAGGTTCAGGAAAATCGCATACAGTTTGTAAAATAATACAGAATGCAGTAAAAGAAAAAGGTGGGGAGTTTTCACTTAATAATTCACATATTATTATTTTTGATATACATTCCGAGTATAAAAGTGCATTTCCAGAAGCTAATTTTTTAAACATTGATAATTTGATATTGCCATATTGGTTATTGAATAGTGAAGAACTTGAAGAAATTTTACTGGATACTGGAGAAAGGGATAATTATAATCAAGCATCAATTTTTAGGACATTGGTCACTGAAAACAAATCAAAACATAATCCAGAAGAAGAAAAGATTTATTATGACACACCTGTTTTTTTTGATATTGATGAAATAACAAATGCTGTTAATAATTTAAAAAATGAAACGTATAATGCAAAAAATAGTACAAGGTATATGATAAATGATGGCACTTATTCACTTCCAGAGGATCGTAAAACAAATGAAACATCAGGAATAGAACTAACAGAAGAGGAAAGAATCAAAAAATATTTTGAGGCAGAGTGGAAATTTTATTCTACTAAATCGCAAAGTATTACAAAAGGTGATTATAATGATGGAACTTTGGACAAATTTTCTACAAGATTAATGGCAAAAGTTAAAGATAAACGATTGGATTTTTTGTTTGGTGAAAAGACAAGGCAAATAACATTTGAAAAAGTTTTAAAACAATTGATGGGGTACATAGATGAGAATAAATCAAATGTAACGGTTATAGATTTAAGTGGTGTACCCTTTGAAGTTTTAAGCATTACAGTATCACTAATATCAAGATTAATTTTTGAATATGGCTATTTTTATAAGAGATATAGATGTAAAATTAGCGAAGAAGAAAAAATAAATAATGATGTGCCAGTCTTACTTGTATATGAAGAGGCTCATAAATATGTTCCTAAAAGTGAATTGACAAAATATAGGTCATCTCAAAAAGCAATAGAACGTATTGCAAAGGAAGGCAGAAAATATGGAATTACACTAATGCTTGCAAGTCAAAGACCGTCGGAAATATCAGAAACTATTTTTTCCCAGTGTAATAATTTCATTGCAATGCGACTTACCAATCCAAATGATCAGGGTTATGTAAAAAAGTTATTGCCAGATACGTTAGGTAATTTAATTGAGAAATTGCCATCACTTTCCGCAGGTGAAGCTTTACTAATTGGAGAATCGATTGTAATGCCATCGGTCGTTCAAATTGATGAATGTAAAGATTATCCACCTTCATCAAACGATATACCATATTGGAACTTGTGGAAAGATGAATGGAAAAATCTCAATTTTGATAAATTGCGGCAGGAATGGCATCAATAATCGGTATAGTAAGAAATATGAATGTAGAACGGATAATCTAAATTGTACCCAGTAAACTGTTTTTCCGGGCAGGATATGTGGAAACATGGGGAGAGGAATCGAAAAAATCTGCGAAACCTGTAAAAAACATGGTGTTCCAATACCGGAATATACGCTTCACTTAGAAGATATTATGGTAAAATTTACGCCTTTAGGACAGCAGAACGTTTTAAAAGATCACAATGTCCTAATAAATGGCCCATTAAATGTCCTATTAGATGTTTCATTAGAGGAAATAGTGTTATCAGCAATGAGAGAAAATTCTCATATCACATAGGCACAGCTTTCCCAAAAACTGAGTCGTTCTGACAGGCAAATAAGGCGAGTTATAAAGGAACTGAGAGAAAAAGGAATGATCGAGCGTATTGGCAGTCGTAAATCAGGACAATGGGTTGTCAAATAGCATTTTACAAACAAGAAAAAGATATGAAGAGAAAACTTCCGCTGAATCAGGAAATCTATCTGCCGGAATATTTTAGTGATACTGTCGCCAGATCCTTTGAAAAAGAGTCCGAACAGAGAATCCTATACTGGGATTTTGGAAAAACTCTTGACGAAAAGATCAAAATGCAGATAGAAATACTTCTGAATGAGATTGTAAAATCAATAAAAAATAAAGCAGAGAGACGAAACGGGTACTTGCTTCCGCTCAAGTGCCTGTTTTACTATGCTGAAAAAAGCGGAATGAGAGATATTATGAAAATGGAGTCTGCTCAAGAGCAGGAATATTTTTGTATGCTTAAAAAAGAATATGGCAATCCTTATTTGAGTCCAAAAAAATTTATCTTTTTCTGCCGTAGGGTATTATTTCTGAAAGCTGAGGAAATAAATTGGGAAGCGAATGTCTGGTTTACGGAAAGACTGAATATTTCGTCAGAGAGATATAGCCGAAGCAACGCCATTGAAAGTTTTGCTTTTTTAGATATTCATTTTAACGAGAATCGTCAGAGTCTGCAAAGATATCTAAAATATCTTTTGAGGGTCACTTCTCTAAATATAGGAACCATCCGTATTCATCATACTTATATCAAAGAGTTCTTGAGGTTTTTAGGAAAACGTGAAAAGAGTATAACAGATATTGAGCGTAATTCGGTAGAGGAATATTTGAAAAGATTATCTATGCAGCATATCTCAGCGGAAAGTTATAATAACAAGCTGCGGGTTATTTCGTCATTTTTGCATTATTTGCAGGTAACAGATTGTATCGGCGAGTTTTCTGATCCGATTCCCTTGTATTATAAGAAGAGCTATCCGACCGTAAAGGAAATTAATAATCTGGATCAGAAACTGGATTTGTTAACAGCCCATCTTGGAGAATTTCCAGACAAACTTCGTATTATGAGTCTCATCCTTCTTACGACAGGTATCAAGAAGGGACAACTATTTCTTTTGAAAAATGCGGATTTTTACTATGAAAATGAGAATAGCTGGATGAAGGTACCGGATACCACCAGAAGCATACCGATTCCAGATGTTTTGCACTGGTTTGTCCTGAAATATTCGGATAGAAATCACATATCTGTGGAAAATCTGCTTTTCCTGAATAACGGGAAAAAGTTTACGGCAGAAGGATTTCAAAATGCAATTATGAAACAATGCAGAAGGTCTGGTATATTGACAGATGAGTATGTGTTTAAAGGGAATGGCTATCAAAAAGAAGTATGTAAAGCATTTTATAGAAGTGGCGCTTCAATTCAGGTAATTCGTGATTATATGGGTTACCAAACGGATGAAATGGTAAAGAAACACATCGGATTGCTGGATGAAGAACTGGTGAAAAAGTCGATGGAGTATTATGCAAAGATGGAAAGCAGCCTGCGAGGAAATTTGTTAATGGCAAAATACGATAAGATGAATGAGAAAAATCGCCAGGAAAGTAGACGAAAAATAGAACGTGCTGTTGAAGAAATCCGCAGAGCATCTTCAGAAGGTAAAGGTCTATCAGTGTCTGAACTTTCGCAAAATACAGGACTGTCCAAGGGTTTCTTTTACAAAAATGAAGAAGTAAAGTCTGTGCTGGATAAAGAAAGAGAAAAAATAGATCAAGGAAAATTGGCGCAGATTAAACGGGAAGTCCGCGAGAAAAGTATGGAGAAACAGGTGGAAATCTACCGGAATGAGATAAAAAAGTTATTGGAAGAAAATGAACGCCTGAAAAAAGAGAATATAATGCTGACAAGAAAAGTGGAAAAGCTGTCAATGAAGTAGAAGATTAGATGTTCAGAAAGCGGAGAATAAATAAAAATAGAAAAAAGTGTGTATGCTGTTCAAATGCTGATAAATAAAGGGATATTTTACATGATACAAGTTTTAGTTCCCCAACTGGTGGGCGTCCATCCCCATGCCGATTGCTTCTTTCATGGAGGAGTACGATTTTGCCGGAAAAACCATTATTCCGTTTTGCAGCCACGGCGGCGGACGGTTCGGACAGAGTTTGACGGCCATTGCAAAGCTGGCGCCGGATGCGGCTATGGGAGAAGCTTTAAGCATCCACTATTCCGGCGGGAGCAGCATGCCCGATGATGTGAGCAGCTGGCTGGCTGCCAATGGAATATCCAATAACTAAATAAAAAACGTAACAGTTCAGCCCGCCACTGTCCCGCGAGGTGTTTCCGCGCAGAATGTGCGAAAATCCCGAGGCTGCGGCGCGAAACTGCATGAACTGCATGAACTGCAGTTTCTGTGCAGCGCGAAATGTGTAATAGTTCAGCAACGCTGAATTGTTACAAGAAATGAAAAGGAGACTTTTATCATGGAAAACGTAAAGAAATTCCCGAAAATTGCACTTGGCACCTGGTCCTGGGGCGTTGGCGCTGTTGGTGGCGACCAGGTATTTGGCAACCATCTGGGAGAAGCCGATCTGAAAGCGGTATTTGATACGGCGATGAAAGAGGGACTGAACCTTTGGGACACCGCCACGGTATATGGCATGGGCGCATCTGAAGATATCCTGGGCGCTTTTGCCAAGACCTATCCCCGCGAGGATGTGATCCTTTCTACGAAATTCACCCCGCAGATTGCGGGAGATGGCGCAGATCCGGTGGCGGAACTGTGCGACGCCAGCATGGAGCGCCTGGGTACGGACTATATTGATATCTACTGGATTCACAATCCCGCTGATGTAGAGCGCTGGACGCCGGGACTGGTTTCCCTGGTCAAAAGCGGCAAGGTAAAGCAGGTGGGCGTTTCCAACCACAATCTGGCGCAGATCAAACGAGCCGAAGAAATCCTCAGCAAAGAGGGCGTTCACGTTTCTGCCGTCCAGAACCATTACAGCCTGCTGTACCGTTCTTCTGAGGACGCTGGAATTCTGGATTACTGTAAGGAAAACGGAATCGGCTTCTATGCTTATATGGTGCTGGAGCAGGGAGCGCTCAGCGGTAAATACAACACAAAGAATCCTCTCCCGGAGGGCAGCCAGCGGGGTGATACCTACAATCCGATTCTGCCGCAGCTGGAGAAGCTGACAGACGCTATGCGTTCTATGGGAGAAAAACATGGCGTAACTGTTGCGCAGGTAGCCATTGCCTAGGCGATTGCCAAAGGAACCCGGCCTATCATCGGTGTGACGAAGCCTTCTCAGGTGGAGGATGCCGCAAAAGCAGCTCAGGTTGTACTGAGCGCAGAGGAGATGGAGCAGCTGGAAACACTGGCGAAAGAGGCAAATGTAGATACAAGAGGTTCCTGGGAAAATCCCATGGCATGATTTTGCTTGGGGAGAAGCGGCCGCTTTTTAAAGTTTGGCGCTATGGACTTTCGGGTGGTTTTGCTGACCTGCAAGGAAGCTGCGCGGAAGGAATATCAAAAAGATTTGATAAAATTGGTGAACGTTTCGGCATGATGGATGCGCTTATTTGCAATGTCGGAAGTTCAATATGACTGAGTAGGAGGAATGAAAATGGCAGTAAAACAGATAGCAGGACGTAGGGATTTAGGGGAATTTGCCCCGAAGTTTGCAGAGCTGAACGACGATGTATTGTTTGGCGAGGTATGGAGCCGGGAGGATAAGCTTTCCTTGAGGGATCGTTCCCTTGTCACCGTGGTGGCGTTGATGTCTCAGGGGCTTGTGGATTCGTCTTTCCAGTATCACTTGGAAACAGCCAAAAAGAATGGGATCACCAGAGAGGAAATTGCGGAAATCCTGACCCATGCAGCTTTCTATGCCGGATGGCCCAAGGGATGGGCGGCCTTCCGCATGGCGAAGGAGGTCTGGAAAGAAGCAGAAAACGGAGAGGAATCCCGTGGCGGTTTCTTTGGGCTTGGAGCGCCCAACGACGCCTTTGCCCAGTATTTTGTTGGGCAAAGCTACCTGAAAATGCTTACCACA
This sequence comes from Fusicatenibacter sp., assembly GCA_017887445.1. Lineage (GTDB taxonomy): Bacteria > Bacillota > Clostridia > Lachnospirales > Lachnospiraceae > Fusicatenibacter. The sequence goes on along the minus strand of JAGHIA010000029.1, from coordinate 18,760 downwards.
TCGGGAGTTCCCATTGCTAACGTGACTTTTGAGCCGGGGTGCCGCAACAACTGGCATATTCACAAGGCCGACAAAAACGGCGGGCAGATTCTGCTCTGCACCGAAGGCAGGGGCTGGTATCAGGAATGGGGCAAAGAAGCCCAGGAACTCCATCCTGGCGATGCTGTGGTGATTCCCGCAGGTGTTAAGCACTGGCACGGCGCGGCAAAGGACAGCTGGTTCACCCATCTGGCGGTAGAGGTTCCGGGAGAAAATGCTGCCAATGAATGGCTGGAGGCCGTTTCTGAAGAAGAGTATAACCGTTTACCGTAAGGAGAGCGGATAAAATTTGTTGGAAGACAGATAGGAGGTTAGACTGATGAAGCCAACCGCCATCATAAAAATCATCGTAGATGTGTTGATGACGCTGGCCCTGTTGTTTTTGATGGGGTACCAGCTTTGGGGTGAAGCCGCCCACGAATGGGCTGGAGCCGGAATGCTTGTTTTGTTTCTTGCACATCACATTTTAAACCGCGGCTGGTACAAAAGCCTGTTCAAGGGCAGGTATACGCCTAGGCGGGTAGTTCAAATCTGTGCGGATACGCTGCTCCTGATCACCATGCTGGCACAGATGTACAGCGGCATTGTGATGTCCCGTCATGTATTCGCGTTTTTACCCATTGACGGAGGAATGGCGCTGGCCAGAAGATTGCATATCCTGGGCGCCTATTGGGGCTTTATTCTTATGAGCGTTCATCTGGGACTGCACTGGAATATGTTTTTAGGCATGGCAAGGAAACGAACTGGTATGACCGCCCCATCCAAACCCCGCAATTTGCTCCTGTTTCTGATTGGCCTGCTGATTGCAGTTTACGGCGCTTTTGTATTTATAGACCGGGATTTCCCTACTTATTTGTTCCTGCAGTCCGAGTTTGTCTTTTTGGATTATGGGGAACCCCTTTGGTCCTTCTATCTGGATTACATCAGCCTGATGGGACTTTGGGTGTTCCTTGCCCACTATCTGTCCAAACGAGTGAGGAAACTGGGAGGAAACAGCAGATGAGGAGCCTGTGCGGCAGAAGATCCAAATGACAGCCGGGGAGCTGGAACAAATGGAATAAAGCAAAGAACAGCGCATGGCGCAGAAAGGAGTACCCAATGAACAAGAAGGCGCATTCTATTTTAATGACTGTTTTTCTTGTCGTGGTTTGTCTGGCTGGCTGCAGCCAAACAGAGCCAACACCGTCTGAGACGGAGGATGAAGAGGAATCCAGTTCAATGCCCAGCGAAGAACCTACAACGGATGGAACTGTTCCCGTGGTCTACATGACGACGGATATCAGTTCCGAAGGGTTGATGGCCATTTATGAAGCGCTGGAAGCTTCCCCCGCCGGAAATGTGGCGGTAAAGCTGTCTACCGGTGAACCCGGCAGCAACTACCTGCGTACCGATTTGATCGGGGAGCTGGTACAGTCGCTGGAGGCGACGATTGTGGAGTGCAACACGGCTTACGGTGGCTCCCGCGCCAACACCGCAATGCATTATCAGGTAGCTGAGGATCATGGCTATACGGCGATTGCTGATGTGGACATTATGGACGAGGAAGGATCTATCACGCTGCCGGTGGTGGGCGGTGACAACCTGACCGAGAACTATGTCGGTTCCCATTTTGAAAACTATGACTATTATGTGGTTCTTTCCCATTTTAAAGGGCATGCAATGGCAGGCTATGGCGGAGCGATCAAAAACATCTCCATTGGAATTGCTTCCTCAGAGGGAAAAGCCCATATCCACAGCGGCGGAACCGGAGGAAGCATGTGGAGCGGCGAACAGGACGCATTTCTGGAGTCCATGGCAGAAGCCGGAAAATCTGTTGTGGATGCTTTGGACGGAAATATTCTCTATATCAATGTGATGAACCGTCTGAGCGTGGACTGTGACTGTGACGGCAATCCCGCGGAGCCGGATATGCACGACATCGGCATCCTGGCCTCCTATGACCCGGTGGCGGTAGACCAGGCGTGTATTGACCTGGTTTATGCCGCAGAGGACGGCGGCTCTCTCGTCAATCGTATGGAATCCCGAAATGGATTGCACACTTTGGAGCAGGCGGAAAAAATCGGCCTTGGAAGCCGGGAGTACCAGCTGGCCTCCATTGATGAATAGGCTGGAGGAGTATGCTCTGGCGCGGGACATGGATGAAATGATGAAACGGTTTGATTCTGAGGAACTAAATGAGTTTTATTATGCGCCCGGATGGCTCTTACCGGCTGTTATAGAAGGGAAGGTTTTATGCTTGAAATCATAAGGCGGGAGGGTGTTTATCTTTGGTATTATTTCAGCGTCCAGCTGGAGCAGCTTGTCCCCTATTGGGGATTGGGCATAGCGCTGGGGTCTGCTGTTTCTGTCTTTTTTAAGGACAGAATACATAATGCTTTTCGGGCGTTAGGTGGGAAAAAGCTGGGACTACTGGGAGTCGTAGCTGCCAGTGTTCTCGGCATTGCTTCGCCGCTGTGCATGTATGGAACCATTCCCATTGCCGCTTCTTTTTCCATAAGCGGTATGAAGGACGATTGGCTGGCAGCGTTCATGGTGTCCTCGATTCTTCTGAACCCGCAGCTGATTCTGTACAGTGCCGCACTGGGGGCGACTGCCCTTACCGTAAGGATTGTGACCTGTTTTTTGTGCGGTGTCACTGCAGGACTGCTGGTGCGGATTTTCTTCCGCAGAAAGACATTTTTCAATTTTGACGGTTTTGAACCGCCGGAAAACAGAGATATAGACACAAACATCCTGGTGCGGTATCTGAAAAATCTGGGGAGGAATATCAAAGCCACGGGATTATATTTCCTCATTGGTATTATTCTGTCGGTGCTGTTTCAGCGATATGTTCCTGCAGATGTTATGACCGGGCTGTTCGGTGGAAATGAAGCCTGGGGCGTTCTGATGGCAGCTACCATTGGCGTGCCGCTTTATGCCTGCGGCGGAGGCACGATTCCGCTTTTGCAGGGCTGGCTGTGGGATGGTATGAGTATGGGCAGCGCCGCCTCTTTCATGCTGACTGGCCCGGCAACAAAGATCACCAACCTGGGCGCATTGAAAATCATACTCGGTTTGCGGCATTTTCTGCTGTATATCGCTTACGTTATGCTGTTTTCTTTGGCAGCGGGATTGATCGTTAACCTGATTGTGTGACAAATTTATAATTCAGCAAGTATCAGGCAATCGAAGATACTGTGGTCGGCGGATTTACGAAGATCAGCGACGGATTCGTGGATAAGTTTCTGAGAAAAGACGGGGAAACTTTGGAAGCGGCTAAGCAAAGACTGGCAGAGGGTAACCGTTCAGCCAGCTGAACTGCTACGGCAGAGGAGCAGAATAGAATCGGGGACCAGAATAACACAGGGACCAGAATAGTACTTGACAAAACCCAGAATATCTGCTTATACTAAAAGCAAATCAAAAACCCAAAGCGTTGAAGAGAAGAGTACGCTGTGAAATGTCCCAGAGAGAAATCCCAGGTGGTGAAAGGATTTTGTCAGGAAACAGCCGAAGACCAACTCTGAGCGGCCCCAATCCGGCCCGGTGATTCCGTTATCGTCGCAAATGAGAGGTTTTGGACCCATAACTGCAGGTGGCCTGGACGGCCAAACGTCCGGTTGGCGCGGGAAGCGCCGGTTCAGAACAAGCGGGGTGGAACCGCGATGAATGATACATCGTCCCCTTCTGTACAGGAGTGTCTGTATGGAAGGGGATTTTTTGTTGCAGTGCGAAGCCGGAAACGCAAAACGGACGCACGCGGCAGCTTTTGTCGTCCCCCAGAGCAGCAATGAGAGAGTCTCAAAAAGGGATACCAGAATGGTCAAAAGTGATTAAGGAGGAAATGAAATGAAGACTGAGAATTTTTCGGAATGTTATCGTCATTCCATGGCGCATATTCTGGCGAAGGCGGTTGTAGAGATTTTTGGTAAGGAAAATGTTCAGCTGGCAATAGGACCGCAGATCAGCGAAGGATTTTACTATGACTTTCTTTTACCGAGAACTGTAACGCCAGATGATTTCGAGATGATTGAAAGTAAAATGCGTGAGATTCTTAAGCGAAAAGAAGACTTCCGCTATGTGGAGGTGTCCAGAGAGCAAGCACTGGAAGAGTTTAAGGGGCAGCAGTTCAAAGAGGAACTGATTGAAGAACTGCCGGAAGGTGAGACTATTAGTATTTATTATACGGGCGATGATTTTAAAGATCTTTGCAGAGGGCCACATGTGAGCAATTCAGCAGAACTTCTCAGCTGTGCGTTTAAGATTAAATCTGTTTCCGCTGCATATTGGAAGGGAGACGAGCACAATGCTGTCCTTCAGCGAATCTATGTGTTTGCGTTTGAAACAAAGGAGGAACTGAAAGCTCATTTGAAATTCCTGCAGGAAGCAAAGGAGCGCGATCATAAGATTCTTGGACCGCAGTTGGATCTGTTTTTTATGGATCCTACAGCACCGGGTATGCCATATTGGCTTCCGAAAGGTTGGAAATTGTTTAATACCTTATTGGATTTCTGGAGGGAAGAGCATGAAAAGAGAGGCTATCAGGAGATTTCCTCGCCACTGATTAACCACAATTCCCTTTGGATTACATCCGGACACTGGGATCACTATAGAGATGGTATGTTTACAATTCCGGTAGATGAAAACAACACATATGGTGTGAAGCCGATGAACTGTCCGAATTCTATCGTTGTATACAAGAGAACAAACAGAAGTTACAGAGAACTGCCGCTGCGTCTCTCAGATTGTGATGTACTTCATAGAAAAGAAAAATCCGGTGAGTTAAATGGATTGCTCCGTGTGCAGATGTTCCGTCAGGATGATTCTCATAACTTTATCACAGAGGATCAGATATATGACGAAGTCAATGCGATTCTTGATATCGCAGATTTGTTCTATGGTATTTTTGGTTTGACCTATCGTCCGGAATTGTCCACGCGTCCGGAAGATTTTATGGGGGACATTAATCTTTGGAACAAAGCAGAGGAGAATCTCCGAGATATTTTGAATAAACGTTATGGCGAAGATGGATATGATGTCAACGAAGGTGACGGAGCGTTTTATGGTCCTAAGATTGACATTATGATGAAGGATGCGTTGAACAGACAATGGCAGATGGGTACAATCCAGCTTGATTTCCAGCTCCCACGTAATTTTGATATTACTTATGCGGATAAAGACGGTACAGAGAAAGTTCCAGTTATCATTCATCGTGTTATCTATGGTTCTATCGAGCGTTTTATCGGTATTTTAATTGAAAACTTCAAGGGAGCATTTCCATTCTGGATTTCTCCGGTACAGGTTGGTATTGTGCCGATCCGTGAAGAACACTCAGAATATGCTAAGGAGGTTATGGAAGCTCTTCAGAAGAAACGTATACGTTGTGAGGCTGATTTCTCAGAAAATCATATGAATAAGAAAATTAAGGCCTTCAGAAATTATAAAATTCCGTATGTATTGGTACTTGGTAATGAGGAAGCAGAACACAAAACAGTTTCTATCAATATTCGCGGTGGAAAACAGTTGAAAAATGTTCCTCTTGAGCAGTTTGTCAAGGTTTGCAGCAAAATGAATGAAGAAAGAACGTTGCAGCTGGTTGAAAGCGAGGAGCAAATGAAATGAAAGAAACGCGGAGGGGAATGGAGATTATTGTAATTGCGGTGCTTGCAGGATTGACTGCGGTATTGGATATTTTTGCGGTCATAGGTTTTCCAACTGGTATTTTGTCGGTGTCCGCTTTCTATGTGAGCTCGGCATTCTATATTTTATTTATCTATCTTTTCGGATGGAAAGGTGTCCTTGGTGTTTATCTTGGTTTGATTCTTTCTTCCGTAATTTCCGGTGGATTTTCATTGTTTCCGCTTTATGGTGCCTGGGGGAATGTTGTGGCATCGGTGGTGATTGTTTATGGCATGAAGCTGTTGAAACGTAATTGCGAACTGAAAAAAGCCAGTGACATTTTGGTAATGGCTGTTTTGTTTCTAATTGCTCCAGCGGTTTCTGCGCTGTGGGTGTTGGGAGGCTGGGTGGTCGTTGGAATTATCCCAGGAGATGCCTTTTGGCCAGCTTTTATCCCATGGTGGATTGGCGGTGTTTGTGTATATTTTATTATCGGTACCCCGCTGATGAAATTCGTGGCACCGTTGGCAAAGAGATTTAATCTGTAAAGAAATATGTGGAAAGGTTTCGGAAATGCAAACTCCGGAACTTTTCTGCTTTTTTGGAGAATGGGAATGGAAGTTTTGAAGTAAACTTCTAAATCTACCATTATTAGCGTAGCCAGTGCGCCACGAATGGGGAAATAATGATTATGGGAGACATTCGTTATTGGAAATTGGAAACGACGTGGAAGGTTAGGCTTTGAAAATGAAAGAACAAGATATTTTAAAAAGAATTTATCAGTGGACAGATAGAAGTATAATGAAAGAGTTCACGGACCATTCAATGAGAAAAAGACGGAATCTGATTGAAAAAACAGCGGAGAGAATGTTTTCACAGGAGTTTCTGGAAGGAATGAACGGAACTGTATTTCCATGCGTTCAGGACAGAGAGTATTCTGTGATCGCGTGTTCCGTTTTTTTGGATGATGTCTGTGTGAAAAACTTGTTAAGTCAGCAGAAAGAGCAGAATATTTTTTTGCTGACACATCATTTTTTTGATATCGACTGCGGACGGCCAGGAACTTGTTCTGGGACGGGGTTTTCAATGATAAATATTGAGAAACTGCGGCAATTATATGATAGAGGAGTGCAGATTTGTTCTATACATCTTCCCTTGGATGTAAACAAGTCGGTTGTGAATACACATCGGGCATTGACTGAGCAACTGGGATTGGTTCCTGAAAAGGATTTGCTGGAGTATCCATTTGGGACTATAGGATATATGGTTAATGGCAGTATGTTTTCAGAAAAACAGCTGAGAAAAATGTTTCCAGATACCATATCCTATGGAAATGTGGATCAGAAACTGGATTTATCGAAAAAAATTGCAGTGATTGCCGGAATGATTAGTAGTACAGAGATGCTTCAGCGTGTGGAAAAGCAAAATTGTGGCATTTTAATTTGTGGTGATGTTCTTTTGAGAAATGGTAGCAGGCGAACAAAACAAATAGAAGAATATATTTCACAGACCTCTTTAAAGATATATTGCATTTCTCATTATCAGAGTGAATTTTGGGCGCTGAAGAGGCTGACAGAATTGGTGGCGGGATGCAGCGATATGTTGCCGCTTTTGATTTATGATAAAGAATTGTGGAAATAAAGCTTAGTGTCTGGACAGAGATTATGCTACGAAATAGACATATTTGGAGGAGGATACGGGTGAAAATATATGGACGAAAGAAAGAAGTATAAGACGTTTTTGGGAACATACAGAAAAATAGGGAGGGATGCCTTTTTTTTGAAATTTATTATGCTTGGGACGATAACTTCCGTGTTCCTGATCAGAAATATGCGGTTAATGATTGCTACGCTTGTGGCAACTTTCCTATTGAGCTTGATTCTTCTGGGAAAAGACACACAAAAGGTGTTTAAATTTCTTTTGCTGTCTACAGTGATCTTGACAGTGGTCTGGGTAGTATTTGTAGAGAAAGTCTGGAGCGGGGGTTTTTGGGAAACAGTCCAGCAAACGTTTGGTTCCTTTGAGTATCGCAACGCAGTTCTGCGTTTATATGGTATGTTTCTGACGGGACAGCTATTTTTAGGAATTACTTCACAAAATGAATTGTTAGCAAGTCTTCGAAGGATAAATGCACCTGCTTCTGTGTTTATTTTGCTTGTTTTAATGTTCAATTCAGTGGCTTATTTTATTCGTTCTTATACAGAATTAAAAAAGGGGTATGCCATGCGATGCGGAAAAAAAGAAATTTTTACAAGGGCGTATTATGTATTTATAGCATTAGCGCTGGAAGCTATGGAACTGATCAGTGACTGTAAAAAGATTTATTATCTGGACGCACAGCGTATTCGAAGCAGCTTAAAGAAAATGCCGATATCAGAAAGAAAAGTGGCGAAAGAATTAAAGAGTACTTTAAATGTGATCTTGAAAAAGATTATGTATTATGGTAGAAATGAACCGGTTATTGAAAGTGTTGAAGGCACATTCGAAATTGGACAAGTTTATGTGATCCGTGGCGTGAACGGTGCCGGAAAAAGTACATTTTTAAATGCTGTTTCTGGTGTGATACCGGAAATAATCCGCGCAGAAGGTGAAATTCTGGTGACCTTGGATGGGAAATCTGCTTGCGCGCACATTGGATATGTACCACAGGGAGTAGAAAAATCGCTTTTTTTTGATACTCCAGCTAGTATGCTGGACCATTTGCCAGAAGAAATTATAAGTTCATGGATAGAATCTTTTGGATTGAGTAGTATTGATCTGGAAACCAGAAATATCGGAGAATTGTCATCAGGAGAGTGTAAAAAGTTTGAACTGATCGGAGAAATACTTAACGAAGACCATGAGATTTTGCTTTTGGACGAACCATCGGCATATTTAGATGAAAAAGGGAAAATGACTCTGTTAAGATTGATAGAAACTGTGCAAAAACGAAAAATTATATTGTTGGTTACTCACGATGAGTTCTTTAATAAGGCAGATGCAGTGTTTTTTTGCCTTGAACATGATGGTCTAAAACTATGGCAGCCGAAGAAACGGCAAATTGAAAGAACGGATAAGAAGAAAACATTTCAGATAGAGGAAGGAGATTGGCATTGTCAGGTGGAGGTACCAGGGGAACTAAAAGAGCGGTTTGGATATCTGTTTCAAAGTTTGGAGTTTGCATATGGAAAGACACTTGCTATCCTGGGCGAAAATGGTACGGGAAAAACTGTCTTGGATACTTATATTTTTCAACATTTTCAGGAATGTTTTCCGGATAAACTTTGTCTGATGATGCGTCAGGAAATGAATCGACAGTTTTTTACAATGTCTGTAGGAGAGGAAATGCTGCTTGGAACAAGAAGAAAACAGAAGGATGAGGAGAGAGCGAGAGATCTTTTAAAAAAGGCAGGCTTGTTAGAATTGTGGGAATTTCCTCCATATTTTCTCAGCGGAGGTCAAAAAAGGCTGTTACTGATCCTTTGTATGATCATGCAAAATCCGAAGGTTATCATTTTAGATGAACCTTTTGACTCTATGGATTGGGAACATCGGGAAATTCTTCTTCAGATTCTTGAAGAATATCAGGAAGAGTCGGGTGTTTGTTATCTTTTCAGTGACCAAACAGATGAATCTTTTGAAACATTTTCCGACGAAAAATATTTTGTGGAAGGGAAGAAAAGGAATGGAAAATGAAAAGCGGTTTTATATTCCCATGACATCTAAAAATGTTCTATGCTCTATTTCGAGAAAGGAGAATATCGAAAAGGAACTGTGGCATGAAATTAGGCAGGTTGTAAAAGAAATCAAAAAAATTGCAGGTTCATTATTGCGATCGGTAGTTTTGCGAGGAAGTGTGGCGTATGGTGGATTTCACAAAAAGCTTTCAGATTTAGATCTGGTGATTTTCCTTAAGAAAACTGATACACAAATGCAAGAGAAAATTGAACAGTTGTCTGTTGCAATGAGTGAAAAATATAGTGATTTGTTTTCTTTGGTGGATTTGAGTGTGGAATCTTTTGAGGATATTGCTACATCGATTAGATGTCATCGCTTGTGGTTGAATCTTAAGTTGACAGGGATTACGGTAGAGGGAGAGGATGTGATTGGATTATTACCAGACTGTATTGCGGATATTGATACTGCAAAGAAGATTTATATGCAGACAGTCATGGATTCTGAAGAATGTCTGGCGATGATCCAAAACAAACAGTGTATGCAATATATGGGAAAGAAGCGTGGCAGTGAATTTCTTTGTGTATGGTATATGAGAAATATGATCCGAGGGTTTACAGCTTTGATCTTGCGAGAAAAAGGTATTTTTACTATGCATTTGACAACCTGCTGCTTTGAAATGAGTCGCTTGTTTCCTGAAAAAAGGAAACTCATTGAGAAAGTATGGAGGGCAGAGAGAGAGCCGTTAATGTCATGGGAAGAATTGCGTGCACTTGCAGAAAGCAGTTTGGCAATGTACCAGGATATGTGGGAGGGAATGGAAAATGCAGAAACGAGAAATTCCAGAAACAATGCAATATAATAGCAGCGAAAAGATTCCTGCAGAATGGATCAGTGGAAGGATTTTAAAGCTTTTTAAAATTAAAAATAAGTTGTTGCTTCAATTAACGGAAAATGGAAAAAAGCGAAAAGCATGTATTGCAAAAGGAACAGCTGATTGTTATGGAGAATGCAGGAAATTTCTTCAGCCAGGAGATATAATCTGCGGGAGTGGAGAAGAAGCATTCTGCAAAGGTCAGGAAAGAGAGTTTCAGTTTTCTACTGTTCGTGTTGTTAAGGCGAGTTGTCTGGACAGCGTAGAAAGCGGATTGGCAGAAGGTGGAAAATATGCGCTGAGCAAGCAGAAAGAGTACTACCATATTTATCTTGCTGAAAATGAGAACTGTGCTTTGTATGTTAGAACAAAAGCTCGAACAGCGTTGGAGTTAAGAAAATTTTTGACTGAAAAAGGTTATATGGAATGTTTTACACCGATTTTACAGAAAAAATTTTATGGAGGTGGCGCCAGGCCGTTTGTTACACATATGGCAGATACCGGAAGCGATGTATATCTGCGTGTAACGTCTGAGTTGGCGCTGCGGCAATATATCGCCGGTGGGTTCGATAAAATCTATGAGATGGGATATTATTTTAGAAATGGAAATACCAGTGCCAAGTATCTGACCCCTTTTATGGCAGCAGAGGTTTATACGGCATATTCGGGGGAAGAACAGAATGAAAAATTTATGGAAGAATTGTTTCACAGCATTGTAAAAGGTGTGCGTCCCTTATTAGAATCTTGTGGACAGTGCGTCCCGGAAGCGTTTTTGAAAAAGATTCCTGTTTGCAGTTTCGAGGATTATTTCATGGAAAAGACAGGTATTTCCTGGGAAAAGAGTAGCGAACAGGAAATCTTGAGAATGTTGGGAAAGCAGCAGGACTGTAGCAGTGAGGAACTGGTGAAAGAAATCTATAAGTACTTAAAACAAAAATTGATCGCGGAGCAAAAGGATCCGTTGATCTTGACAGATTTGCCCGCGGGTGTCAGTCCGCTGATCCAGAAAAAAACAGATAAGACATTATATCGTGGGTATTTAATTGTAAACGGGGCTACATTAATGGAAACTGCAATAGGTCAGGAAGATGTTAAATGTCTGGAGGAACAGCTGCGGCAGCAGGAGACGGGAAGAACAGACTATCCAGATAGGGAGATGGAAAAATATCGGGCATTTTTACATGCAAACGCTTTGGGATATCCACGAACAGCCAGCCTTTTTGTCAGTGTTGATCGGTTTGTCTCGGCACTTTGCGGAATCGAAAATATTGGAGATTATCAAATGAAAATGTAAGATAAATGTTACTGTACGGAAATGCATTAACTGGTATATGGTTTAGCCTCATATAAGCAGCATGTTTTCAAAAGAGCATGCTGGTTTTCCTTTAATAAATATATATTCATCTGTAACTTTTACCTTTTTCAAACGAGCATTATACAGAAGAAAGGGGCACTGCTTCTAAATGCAAAGTGCCATCAGCGATTGAGCTCTATTGCGCTGTCTCAAATAGAAAGCGAGAGACCCATGGATTCCAGAGAACGTTATGCCGGCTGCACAGACAACGAACTGATGCGGCTGACCGCAGGAGGAGAAAAAACTGCATACGAGGTTCTTGTTCTGTGTTACCGCAGGGAGGCGGAGCTATATGCATGTCGCTGATCCGGAACGAGAGCGAGGCGGAGGATATTGTCCAGATTTCCGCCGCCTTCTTCGTGCCGTGCAGCGAGAATTTTTATACGTTGTTTGGCAGGCTGATTCCTCTGTTCTGTACGGTGGAGGGAGTCCTGACAGCAGTGCTGATCATTGTGTGGTGCATGACCGAGCCATTTTCGGCGGGAACCGCCGAACTGGTCTTTTCCACCAGGACCGGGCGCGGCATCTGCCCAAAGAAGCGGGCGGCAGGCTGTGTGGCAGGTGTGATTGCGGCTGCCCTTCTGTGGGGTGTGACGGTGGTGGCCGCTGCCGCAACTATATCACGGCAATCGCAGAGCAGCTGCCGCTGCTGCTTGCCGGTATCGTGTTCGGGATTTTCTTCCTGCGTCATTTTACGGAGATCACAGGGCCTCGCTGGGCGGTGTTTGCGGTGGGCATCTTCTGGCTGCTTGCCGGCGGTGTGGGGAGCCTTGTCTGTGGATGGAAGGAGAAACGGAGGGATATATAAGGAAGATCTGTGATTTTGTAATTTGAAAAATCTTCCGGAATAAAACAAAGAAAAATGAAAATACTATCTTCTGAAATCTAAGATATCAGGAGGTAATGATTATGCCAGCATTAAGTTGTTCAGCGACAACATGTATTTACAACAAACAGGAGCTTTGCTCCAAAGGCGATGTGAAAATCGGCGGCGCCAATGCGCGTCAGTCGGGAGAAACCTGCTGCGAGAGCTTCCAGGAGCGCACAGGAGATTCCATGATGAATTCCGCAGCGTCCGGATGCGGATGTACGAACATCGCCATTGACTGTGAGGCACAGAACTGCCAGTTCAACGAATCCTGCAAGTGTACGGCAGGCGGAATCCAGATTTCAGGCAGCCAGGCCTGTTGCTGTGATGATACAAGATGCAGCAGCTTTAAGTGCGGCTGAACTGATTCTATGGCTTTTCTTGCGGCTTGGGCAAAAGCCGGAGAAGCCGTCGAAGGCCGCTATTATTAAAAAGCGCTGCCGTGGCCCGCAGGAGCAGGCAGCGAGGTGAACCCTTTCAAATGTTACAAAAACGGAGACCGCCGGAACGCAGGTTTGTATTTATGCGTACCGGCGGTTTCTATATTTAATATGGACGAAACCATTCTGCCGGATGAATGGCCGCAAGCGATTTTCAATGGCCGGATGCCGTAACAGTTCAGCTGGCTGAACTGTTACCAAAGATTTTTCTAAAAGTCAAAAAGGGTATTGACAACCACCGTCCCCTTGTGATAAAGTAACGGAGTGTGAAAAAGAAAGTAGAGTATCCACTCTCACCTTAGCGCAAACGGGCGACTATGGTTCAATATTGAGATATCCTTTTCTGTTGAGCGGGAAAAGGCAATATGCAATGTTTGATGTGGATAGTCTGTCTATCCGCTTTTTTTATGCGAAAACGCGGGTGGGTGAGTGCTCAAGAGTATATAATGGAGGTGCACTACAATTAGCGATTTGATGATTAATGAGCAGATTCGGGACAGAGAAGTACGTCTCATCGGCGAAAACGGGGAACAGTTGGGAATTATGTCTGCGAAAGAGGCATATTTTAAAGCTCAGGAAGCAGGTCTTGATCTGGTAAAGGTCGCTCCGACAGCTAAGCCTCCGGTTTGCAAGATCATTGATTATGGCAAATACAAATATGAGCTTGCCAGAAAAGAAAAGGAAGCAAAGAAAAAGCAGAAGATCATAGAGATCAAAGAGGTTCGTCTTTCTCCAAATATTGACAGCAATGACCTGAATACAAAAGTAAGTGCAGCCCGCAAGTTCATCTCAAAAGGAAACAAAGTAAAGATCACACTGCGTTTCCGCGGCCGTGAGATGGCCCATATGAACAACAGCAAATATATTCTGGAGGATTTCGCAAAGAGCCTGGCGGACATTGCGGTTGTCGAGAAGGCGCCGAAGGTGGAAGGCAGAACCATGACGATGTTTTTGGCTGAAAAACGTTAGATCGTGTCTTAGGACTGCGTCAAGCAGTTTTCCTGCACATTCTAAGATAGCGCGGCCGATTTCCGGCTGCAGCAAAGTAAGACTTTTAAGGAGGAAACAACTATGCCAAAGGTAAAGACCAGCAGAGCAGCAGCAAAGCGTTTTAAAACAACAGGAACAGGAAAATTAGTAAGAAACAAAGCTTACAAAAGCCATATCTTAACCAAAAAATCTCAGAAGAGAAAAAGAAATCTGAGAAAGTCTACCGTAGTTGACGCAACAAACGTTAAGAACATGAAGAAGATTCTGCCGTACATGTAATTGGAAGGCTGTCGCCAGGACAGCGTACAATTCCGGCAGGGGTATATCTGCCGTAACGGTGACTGAATCGAACGTTGATCAAGGAGGAATATAAGAAATGGCAAGAATTAAAGGCGGTATGAACGCTAAGAAGAAACATAACAGAGTATTAAAACTGGCGAAAGGTTACAGAGGAGCCAGAAGCAAACAGTATAGAGTAGCAAAACAGTCCGTAATGCGCGCGCTGGCATCTTCCTACGCAGGAAGAAAACAGAAAAAACGTCAGTTCCGTCAGCTGTGGATTGCTCGTATCAACGCGGCGGCAAGAATGAACGGTCTGTCCTACAGCAAATTTATGCACGGCCTGAAGCTGGCTGGCGTTGAGCTGAACCGTAAGGTGCTGGCTGATATGGCAATCAACGATTCCGAAGGCTTTGCGACACTGGCTGAGCTGGCTAAGAGCAAAGTTGCCTGAGAGCAAGCTGGAAGAGATTGGTAAGCTGTAGTTTTTCGCCTGCTGACAACAGAATATTGAGCAGAGATATCTGCTTTTCAAAGGCATTTTCAGAGAGATTTCCGTTGGGAAAGAACTTTTGAAAATGCCTTTTTCCATGTGGTTTTTGCCGGATTTTGAAGTGGATTTTTTCTCGGAATCACAGGACAGGGTTTTGCGGAAACAAAGTCAGACACCCATTGGCGAAGAGTAAAAAAAGTATAAAAATTGTCCAAAAATTAAATAAAATAGTGCTGATGAAAATCGCATATTTAGTTGATAAAATTGGTAAATATGATATAATTATACCAATAAACATTGGTAAGGGGTGTACAATGCGCCTAAAAAGCATGTAGAAGGTCCTGAGGTTTCAACGGGATTCATATTGCTTTTTGTACACACATCCAAAAAGGAGGAATAGTATGGCTGATACAGCAACAAAGAAGCACCGCAAATTTGGTATGCTCGACAAAGTCGCATACGGCGCCGGTGACTTCGGGTGCAACATGAGTTTTGCACTGAAAGGAACTCTTACAATTTTCTGGACACAGTTTATGGGGATCGATCAGTATGTTATGACGGTTCTGCTGCTGCTTGTTCAGGTATGGGACGCGATCAATGACCCGGTCATTGGAGCGATGGTTGACGCGGACCGCAGAAAGTATAAACGGAACAAATTCCTGCAGTATGTCTGGGTAGGTTCCATCGGACTTCTGTTCGCGGGAGCTCTGTGCTACGTTCCGTGGCAGGGCGCGCCGGCAATGGCAAAAAATATCCTGTTTGTAGCCGGATACATTTTATGGGATGCGTTCTATACGATCGCAAACGTTCCGTATGGTTCCCTTCTGTCCCTGATTTCTGCAGACCCGGTAGAGCGTGCGCAGCTGTCAACCTGGCGTTCCATCGGTTCAACCCTGGGAAGCGTATCTTGTCAGATCCTTCTGCCGATTCTTATTTATGATGCGAGCAACAACCTTCTTGGAGATAGAATTTTTGTTCTCGCGCTGGGCATGGGCGTGATTGGATTCATCGCATTCCAGTTTATGATCAGAAATACGGAGATTCGTGTTGAGAGAGAATTTAAAGTAGGCGAAGAACCACAGAAATTCAACATTTTCAAGGCAATTGGTAACTTCCTGCGGAATCGTCCGGCGGTAGGCGCGACACTGGCTCCTGTAGGTATGTTCATCGGTATGTACGGCGCTCAGACTGCTCTGCAGATCATGTTCCAGGCTTACTTCAAGAACGCGAGAATTTCCGGAATCATCGGAATGATCTCCTATGTGGGACTGATCCTGTATATGCCGTTCATCGGTAAAATCGTAAAGAAATTTGGTAAAAAAGAGGCCATCACCGTTGGTTCACTGGTCAGCGTAGTTGCGTACGTTCTGATGCTGGTTCTGCCGATCACACCCGATGGAAAAGGTCTGGCTCTGTTCGTTGTATGTCAGCTGATCAATGCAGTTGGCGCTGGTATCGGGACCTGCGTATCCTGGTCGCTGATGGCAGACGCTATGGACTATGAGGAGTGGAAGTTTGGTGTACGTAACGAAGGAACAACGTATGCGATGCACTCTTTCTTCCGTAAACTGGCGCAGGGTATTGGACCGTCCATGGGACTTCTGTTTGCTACATGGCTTGGTTATAATGCAAAACTGGGTCCGGATCAGACAGCGGCGGTTGCCCTGAATATGAGATATTTAACAGCAGGCATGTACCTTCTGAGCGCGGTGATCCAGTTTGTTGCTTACGGTCTGATCTACAACCTGGATAAGAAAACCCTGGCTAAGATGGAGCACGACCTGGGACGTGACAAAGAATAAGTGCAGCGGATGTAACTGTTGATTCTGTTGCTGTCCCGCAAGGTGTTTTCGTGCGGAATGCGCGAAAATCCTGAGGCCCGCAGCGCGAAACTGCACGGAAGGCAGTTTCTGTGCATCGCGAAGCGTGTAATCGTTCGGCTAGGCTGAACGGTTGCCAGCGGATGGTGCAAAGCTGTAGTGTTTGAAATATAAAATTACATATGAGGAGGATGAAATCCTCAAGAAAAGCCGCCGCAGGAAAATATTCCTTCCATGGGAATGTTCCTGCGGCGGCTTTTATGATAAAATAGGGGAAACGTAACGATTTTAGACGTAAAGGAGTGAAAACGTCATGCGGTTTACAGAACTCCATATTTACAATTTTAAATCCATACGGGAGATCCATCTCACGGAGATTGAGAACGCGCTGATTCTGGTGGGACAGAACAGCTCGGGAAAAACCTGTATCCTGGATGCGGTCCGGGCGGTGGCCGGATGCTATGAGATCACGGAGGCGGATTTCAATGAGCAGAGGCAGAAGATCGAGATTGACGCGGAGCTGCTTCTCACAGAGGAAAACTTAAGAGCCTTTCACCAGCAGCGGATGGTCAGCAGTTACCGCAGATATGAAAAATGGCTGGCGGATTTTCAGAGCAAGGTGCCATCCTTTGAGAACGGCAGGCTGCGGTTTTCGTTCCAGGCCAGTCCGGACGGAAGGATCCGCTACGGCGACGGTCTCCACAAAAACAACCGCTATCTTTCGCAGCTTCTGCCGGCAGTGTTTTATCTGGACAGTCAGCGGGATATCCGGCAGATGCAGGAAAAAATCCTCATGTTCCAGGAGGATGAACTACTGAAAAGAATGAGAACCGGGTGCTGTATGTTTGACGTGGGGAAAGTCTGCAATCACTGTTTTTCCTGTGTGGGTCTGATCTATCAGAAAACGCCGGAGGAGCTGAACGCGTTTGAGGCGGAGAAACTGTTGGAATACAAGCTGTATCAGATGAACCTGGACGGTTTTTCCAGCAGGGTCAACCGGATCCTCGCGGGAAACGGCGGCGCTAAGGAGGAGATCCGGTATGAGCTTTGCTGCCATACGGGGGAGATGTTCCAGGTGAAAGCCATGGTGAAGAACCGTCACCGGACGGAGGAAATGCCGGTGGAGCAGATGGGAAAAGGAATGCGCAGTATTTATATCCTGTCGCTTCTGGAGGCGTGCATGGAGCAGGAGGGCCGGATCCCGGGACTGATCGTTGTGGAGGACCCGGAGATTTTCCTGCACCCGCGGCTGCAGAAAATCACCAGTGAGATCCTTTTCCGGCTGTCCGCCAAAAGCCAGGTGATCTTTTCCACTCACTCGCCGAATCTTCTGTTCCACTTTAACCGCCGCCAGATCCGCCAGGTGGTGCTGGACCATGAGGATTATTCGGTGATCCGTGAGAAGACGGATCTGTCGGCGATCCTGGACGACCTGGGATATTCGGCCAATGACCTTATGAATGTCAGCTTTGTCTTTTTTGTGGAAGGGAAGCAGGATAAAAGCCGCCTGCCGCTGCTGCTGGAAAAGTATTACTCGGAGGTCTGCGACGAACAGGGAAATCTGTCGCGGGTTGCCATTATCACGACCAACAGCTGTACCAATATCAAAACCTATGCGAATCTGAAATATATGAATCAGGTTTATATTCAGGACCAGTTTCTCATGATACGCGACGGGGACGGAAAAGACCCTGAGGAGCTGGCGTCTTCCCTGTGCAGATATTATGACGAACGGCAGCGGGAGGATCCGGACCATCTGCCCCGGGTGCGGCCGAGAAATGTGCTGATCCTAAAATATTATTCTTTTGAAAATTATTTTCTGAATCCGGAGCTGATGACCAGGATCGGGGTTCTGGAGCAGCCGGAGGATTTTTACCGGATTTTGTGGGAAAAGTGGAAGGAATATCTGTACCGGCTGTCCAGCGGACGCCATCTGACGGAGGTGCTGGGGCGGGAGTTTACGGGTCCGGAGGATATGAAGGCTCATATGGAGGAGATCAGAACTTACCTGCGGGGACACAATCTGTTTGATATTTTCTATGGCAAATTTAAGAGCAGAGAGCAGGAGCTGCTGAGACGTTATGTGGAACTGGCGCCAAGGGAGGAGTTTCAGGATATTCTGGACGGCATCGACCGGTTTATCTATTTTTATAACCGGCGGGCGAAAGACCCATTATGAGGGACACTGCTTATCGTGAAACAAGAAATGTAACAATTCAGCGTTGCTGAACGATTACACGCTTCGCGATGCACAGAAACTGCATTTCATGCAGTTTCGCGCTGCAGGCCTCGGGATTTTCGCACATTCTGTGCGAAAACACCTCGCGGGATAGTGGCAGGCTGAACTGTTA